>JAJXWE010000285.1 GCA_021781775.1 Pseudomonadota bacterium
TGTCGGTGAGCAGGTGCTTGTTGGTGAGATTCAGCGCCGTGACCGACACCTGCAGATCGTGCGAGATATTACGGCCCACGGTCAGGTCGATGATCGCGTAGCTCGGCAGGTGGCTCGGCTGGAAGCCCGGCGGTCCGGCCTCCCCGTTCGAGAGTCCGGAATTGACCGACACATTCGTACCGACGAAGAAACGCCCCGGCAGGTCAGCGTTGTAGCCGACGTTCAGCGTGTTGCGCTGATCGTGATCGAGCGCGCTGTAATTCCCGCAGGCCGTTCCGCTCACCAGCAGCCCGCCGCTGATCGCCCCGTAGCACTGCGCCGTCTGGTTCGAGTAGGCCAGGTGCACCTGACCGTAGCGCCAGAACGGTGGTGAGCGCACGGTGAGCTCGGTGCCCTTGATGAGCGCCCCCTGGTCGGTCACCGGCAGATAGATGTCGGATGCGCCGATCGGGTTATGGTCGAAGAAGTTCTGTGCCTGGGTGACGAAGTAATCCGCCCCGATGCTCCAGCCGCCCACCGGGATGGTCAGGCCAAACTGGCGCTCCCGGTCCCGCTCGCCGTGCAGCGGCAGAAACCGGCTCGCCTGCGAGGCGGCGTAGTTGACCAGCGCCCCGGAAAGCGACTCCAGCGGCGGCGCCTGATAGTACTCGCCCCAAAACGCGCTCAGCACCCAGTTCAGCCGCGGCAGGCGCAGCGTCGCGCCGTAGCGCGGATCGGTGGCGCTCTCGGTAACCAGCCCCTGGAAGTGAGTCTGGCGCACCCCGGCGGACAGATGCAGCCAGCGCGTCACGTCGTACGTATCCTGCGCCCAGGCGGCGATGAGTCCGCCGGTCGGGTTCTGCAGCGTCGCCGGCGGGCCATTGGGCAGGACCAGGTTGAAGTCGGCCTGGTCCTGCTGGGCGAAGCCGAACACGCCGAAGTCCAGGTGATTGCGCGTGACATGCACGCGCAGGTTCTCCTCACCCCCCTCGTACTGGGAGCTGTGGTGGAAGAAGGTGACCGGCGGCAGGTCGCTCGCACTGCCGTCATACGCCGCCCGCTCATAGTGATACATCAGCGAGCTGGTCAGCACCACGTTGCTCGAGAAGGTGTGCACCCAGGACAGCAGCGCGAAATTGTCCGCTTCCTTCTGCGTGTCGCCGAGCTGCCCGACGCACTTCGGGTCATCGAAGATCGGGTAGTTGCAGTTCGGAATCTGATAGTTGTCCTGGCGCAGCTGTGCGACGAAGCGCAGCTCGTTGTGCGAGCTCGGCACGTACTGCAGGTTGGTAAAGAACCCATAGCCCTGCGACTGATCGTGCAGCACCGAGGAGACCGGCGTCTGCAGCCCGAGATTGCTGCGGTTACCCTCGACACTCGCATAGTAGGCGAAGTGCCCATGGTGGCTCGCCACGCTCAGATCGTCGTCGGTCTGGCCGAAATTACCGGCCGACACGTCCAGCATGGCCTGGTTATGCTGGCCGAAGCCGCTCTTCGGAATGACGTTGAACACCCCGTACGTGCGGTCGCCCTCATCCGCGTTGTAGCTGCCGCCCTCGACGCCCAGGGTCTGGATATCCGCCGGGTTGATCGCTGGCCCGAGGCTCTCGGCGATGTTCGTGTTGGGGATCTCCACCCCGTCGATCAGCCAACTCGCCTGGTGGCCGCCGCGGATGTGCAGCATGTCGTGCGCCTCGTAGGCGCCCGGCACATAATCGGTGATCATGGCGAGGCTGTTGACGTTGATTGCCCCGGGGGTGCTCTCGATATCCTGCTGGCTGACCAGCGTGATCGGCGTCACCGAAGCGACCACTGCCACCCGGGTGGCGCGCACGATGATGCGCTTCAGGTTCGAGACTTTGAGCAGGTGCACCACCGGCGCCGGAAAGTACCCCGCCTCCACCGTCACCGTCTGGCTAACCGCCTCGTAACCGGTGCGGCGGACCGTGAGACGGTAGTGCCCGATCGAGACCGTCGGAAAGGCGAAGTGGCCGTGAGCATCGGTGTGCCCGGTCAGCACGTGACCCGAGGCGGCCGAGCGCAGCGTCACCTTGACGCCCGCCATCGGCTTGTTGTGGGCGCTCTCGACCGTGCCGCGAATGGCACCGTAAGAGGCCGCCCAACCGCGCGCCGGCAGAACACCGAGCGCGCCGAGCAGCGCGAGCCCCGTGGCGAGGGCCAGCGACTGCAGTCGAGGCTGTGCGCGGCGCCGGTGCGCCGCTGGAAAAAAGGCAATGGAAGGCACGGGTCATCTCCCGCGGCACCGCATCCTGCGCGTCGCCGCCGTCCGAATCGAAATCACCATGGACCGCGACCGTGGCGCCTTGCGGCACCGGGACGAGGACCGAGATCGATCAGACGTATGCGGGCGGGGCGCGAGCCTGCGGAACGTGCGCGCGGCGGACAAGCGCCGGGGTCGGCGACTCGCGCGGCACGAGCGCCACGGTGAACGGGGCGCGGTGGGTAAGGCCGGTCAGCCGGTAGGCCGGTGCCGGCGAGGTGCTGCTGCAGAACAGGCAGTGGGACGAGGAGCCCGAGCCGGCACTGCCCGTGCCGCGATGCCCCTCACCCTGGCCGAAGAACCCGCTCGGGAAGCCCTCGTGGCAGAGCACGATGGACAGCGCGTGGGTGCTGAGATCGAAGCCGAGCGGCACGAGCGCACGCAACCCGAAGGCCGCGAGCGCCAGCCAGCCGATCCACGCGGGCACGGTCCGCCGACGCGTCGCTCGCGCCTGACCGCCCCGCTTTTGCGTGCAGGTTGCTCTGCCCACCGGATACCCAACGCCGCGGCCCGGGCGGCCGCGGCGCGATTGTATGCCATTCGTCAGCTTCGCGGCGAGCGGCCGCCCGTCCCTGAGCGGCGAGCCGAGCGCGCCGTGCGTCCTGCCGACGCTCCTCGAGGTTGCCCGGCCCGCCGCGCCCGATTATGACCCGGCGCGGCGGACGAAGTTCCCGATTACAGTCCGAAGGCGTAGCCGACCGACAGCACCAGCGCGTTGGGCCAGAAATGCACGTGCGAGCTGCGGTACACCCCGGCCGTGTCGGTGGTGAGACTGCTGTTCACCTGGGCCACCGAGTAGGACGCCACGATGTGCCAGCGCCGGGTGAGGTTGTATCTGATGCCCGCCGTGACCGCCGGGCCGATCGAGGACGGCTGGGAGAGCGAGGTCGGTCCCCCGCTCACCGCATCTCCGGCCGGGGTGACCTGCCGGTCGTAGAAGTTCGTGTAGTTCACCCCGACGCCGACGAACGGGCGCCAGCGCGCCGACGGGCTGAAGAAGTCATATTCGAACAGCACCGTCGGGGAGAGCCAGCGGACGGTGGCGATCTCTTTGCCATTGAACGGCACCGAGCCCACCGTCGCCGGCCCGCGGGCCGTAGCATGCGTCACCGGCGGCCAGCCGAAGGCGAACTCCACGGCGAAGTGCCGCGAGAGCCTGCGCACATACCCCAGGTACAGCGTCGTGGTGTTGTTGATGCTGGTGTTCAACCCGGGCACGACGTAGGGGCCGGTGATGTCGCTGGCGGTGCTATCAAAGTGCACGAAGTACGCCCCGATGCGGATGTCATTCGGGGTGGCGTTGTCAGCGCGCGCGCCGCTGGCCATGGCGAGCGCGAGAACGGTGCCGAGCGCAAGGCTTGCGATCTTGTGTTGCATGGTCGTCTCTCGTGTCAGGGCCTACGGAACGTTCGCGAAGAAGTCACGCGCCGCGACCATACAAAATGGCGCCTCGGTGGCGTGATACGACTGGATCGCGGTACTGGCGCCCTCTGCGCTCACCAGCGCCTGGTA
>JAJXWE010000286.1 GCA_021781775.1 Pseudomonadota bacterium
GCAGGGCCGGGCGCAGCTGCCTGTCGAGCGGTATCTCGCCGCACGCGGTGCGGACTACGCGGCCCGCCACAGCCCCGAGGCGTTCCTCTGCCTGTCCGAGTCGATTGATCTGCATTGTGTCGAGCCGGGGCGCATCTGCGTGCCGGCTACGGTGGTGGCGGTGCGCGAGGACCTGCTGGTGCCGTTGAACGAGGCGCGCGGCCTGGTCGCGCGGCTGCATGCCGCGCGCCTGCACGAGATCTCCTCGATCTACGGCCATGACGCCTTCCTGAAGGAATCCCAACAGCTGCGCGCCGTGTTTGCTCCGGCGCTTGAGGATCTGCCATGAGTGCTCCGCTTGACCGCGGCTCGTCCATCACCCGCACGGTGCGCGCGGGCCTGGAGTCCGACCCCAACACCGGCGCGGTCGTCCCGCCGATTCATCTGAGTTCGACCTTCGCGTTCCGCGCCTTCGGCGAGAAGGGCCGCTACGACTACACCCGCTCGGGCAACCCGACGCGGGATCTGCTCGGTGCCGCGCTCGCGGAGCTCGAGGGCGGCGCTGGCGCCGTGGTCACCGCCACCGGTATGGCCGGGGTGACGCTGGCCGGTTACCTCGCGCCGGCCGGCGGGCGCATCGTGGCGCCGCACGACTGCTACGGCGGCACGTACCGCCTGTTCGATGCGTGGCGGCGCCGGGGCGAGCGGCAGGTCGCGTTCGTCGACTACGCCGACGGCGCGGCACTCGAGGCGGCGCTCGCGGCGCCGGCGGCGCTGGTGTGGATCGAGACGCCCAGCAACCCGCTGCTGCGGATCACGGACATCGAGCGCGTTGCGGCCCTGGGGCATGCCGCCGGCGCCAAGGTCGTCGTGGACAACACCTTTCTTTCCCCCGCGTGGCAGCGGCCGCTCGGTCTCGGCGCCGACGTCGTCGTGCACTCGACGACCAAGTACCTGAACGGCCACAGCGACGTGGTCGGCGGTGCGGTGGTGGCGCGCGAGGCGGCCGTGCTCGAGGAACTCGCCTGGTGGGCCAATTGCCTCGGGCTGACCGGCTCACCGTTTGACAGCTTTCTCACGCTGCGTGGCCTGCGCACGCTGCATGCCCGCCTCGAGCATCATGGCCGCAACGCCCAGGCGCTCGCCGAGTGGTTGAGCGGCGAACCGGGCGTCGTGCGCGTGCACTATCCGGGACTCGCGAGCCATCCGGGCCATGCGCTCGCGCGGCGGCAGCAGCGCGGTTTTGGTGCCATCGTCACCCTGGAGCTCGCCGGCGGACTGCCCGCGGTGCGTGCGTTCACCTCTGGACTGCAGTTTTTTTCCCTCGCCGAGTCACTCGGCGGGGTGGAGAGCCTGCTCGCGCACCCGGCCACGATGACCCATGCGGCGATGGATGCCGAGGCGCGCGCCCGGGCGGGTCTTGCCGACGGGTTGATCCGCCTCTCGGTCGGCATCGAGGCGCTGGAGGATCTGCGCGGGGATCTGGCGGCGGGACTGGCGCGTGTCGCCTCGGCGCGATAGCGCACCGGCGTCGGGCTGACAGTCGACGCCGGTCGGCTTTCCCCTCTTTACATTGCGCGATCTCGAGAGTAGGTTTCGCACCCTCATTTCGGACCGTGAGGTCGTTTCCAGTTGGGCAGTAGTCGTACGAGTGGTTGCAGACGCCGCGCGCTGCGCGGCGTTCCGCGCTCGGCAGCGCTGACCCGGGGACGATGACCGCGGCGTCAGTCTGACGCGCGCAATGGCTGACGCCGGATTCCTCGGCGCCAGCGCTTCGGTTACCACCCGTTTTTTTTATGATCTAGGCGGCGTACCCCGGCTCGCGGGGTGCGTATTCTGTCACGTCAAGGCCGCACACTTGCAGGCCGCGGTACGGCGTGCGCCGGTGTGCGGGGACGGGTTCCCCCGGGGCCACCGGTGCGCGAGGGTGGTGAAATATGATCAGACAGCAGGAATTTGGATGTGCCGCCGCGCACGGGCGCGCGTGCGCCGGCACGCTGGGGTTCACGCCAGCGCTGCGGCAGCGCGGCACCCTCTGGCGGCGCATCGAGTGCGCGTGGCGGACGTGCGCATGAGCAGCGGCCGGGAGTTTCGGCCCTGCGAGGAGTGCCCGCCGATTCCCGAGGGACTCGAGCACCGACTGCGTGACCGGCTGCATCTGGCGGAGCTGCACCGCAACGCCACCCATTGGCGCGGCCGCCTGGTGCTCGCCCTGGCGCTGCTCGGCCCGGGCGTGCTGGTTATGCTCGGAGACAACGACGCCGGGGGCGTGATCACTTACATGCAGACCGGTGCCGCTTACGGGCTGGGATTGTTTCTGCCGCTGATGCTGCTGCTCGGGTTCGTGGCCTACGTCGTGCAGGAGATGACGGTTCGCCTCGGTGCGGTCACCCGCCGTGGGCACGCCGAACTCATCTGGAAGCGCTACGGGCCGTTCTGGGGATGGTTCTCGCTGATCGATTTGATTGTGGCCAACGTGCTCACGCTGATGACGGAGTTCATCGGCATCCGCCTCGGCGGGCAGGCGCTCGGTCTCAGCCCCTGGCTGACGGTGCCGGCCGCGCTCGTTTTCGTCACCGTGGTGCTGGTATTTCTGCGCTATTGGACCTGGGAGCGGATTTCGCTGTTCGTCGCGGCGTTCAACCTCATCTTCGTGCCGCTCGCGGTGCTCGCGCACCCGCACTGGCACGCCGTGGCGATGGCCTTCGCCGGACAGGGCTGGGCGGTTCCCGGCGGGTTGCTGTCGGTGACCTTCCTGGTGTTGATCTCGGCCAACATCGGCACGACGATCGCACCCTGGCAGCTGTTCTTCCAGCAGTCCTGCGTCGTCGACAAGGGACTGCTGCCGCAGGACATTCGCGCCGGGCGGCGCGACCTGCTGCTCGGCGTGGTCGGCATGGTGCTGGTCGCCACGGCGCTGATCGTGCTGGCGGCCCAGACGCTCAAGGGCGCGCCGAACGTGCAGCAGCTCGATGCCGAGGTCGTCCTCGCGGCGGTGCGCGCCAAGCTCGGCACCGGCATGATGGCGCTGTTCGCACTCGGCCTGATGGAGGCGGGCCTGATCGCCACCATCGTGATCACCGCGAGCAGCGCCTGGGCGGTGGGTGAGGCGTTCGGGATCGACCGCTCGCTGAACGCGGCGCCGCGCGAGGCACTGGGGTTCTACCTGCCGGCGGTCGCCGGCACCACAGTGGCGGCGGTGCTGGTGATGATCCCGGGACTGAACCTGGGCTTTCTCAATCTCAGCGTGCAGGTCATTGCCACGGTGTTCATGCCGGCGGCGATGCTGTTCCTGCTGATGCTGCTCAATGACCGCGAGCTGATGGGCGAGCACGTCAATTCGCCGCGCCGCAATGCGGTGTCGATCGCCATCATGGTGGGGCTGATTGCGTGCAACGGCCTGTACGGGCTCGCCACGATCTTCCCGCGTGTCTTCGGAGGGTGAGGGATGAAGGAGCTCAGCGATTTTCAGGCGCAGGAGATCCGCCGGCTGCTCGAGCAGGAGCGCTGGGACGTGCCGCTCGGGGAAGTGAAGCGGACCCGCCTCACCCCGGCCCAGCAGGCCGTGTTCTGGGGACTGCGGGTCTACGTGCTGGTGATGACCGCGGTCGTGGTCTGGGCATTCCTGCACGGGGCGGCCGGCTGAGCGCGCGTCCCGTGCGCGCGCACACGGCGCTGGCTAGAGCCGGCTGAGCACTGCCTCGCCCGCCTCACGCGTCGAGATCGGCCGGGCGTCGCCGGCGATGTCGGGCGTGAGCGCTGCGGCGCTGATCGCCTGCGAGAC
>JAJXWE010000287.1 GCA_021781775.1 Pseudomonadota bacterium
GTATTACCGGCTGGTGTTCGGCGAGTCCGACGGGCTGCCCGGCCTGGTGCTCGATCGCTACGGAGACGTGCTGGTCGGTCAGATCGCCACCGCCGGCATGGAGGCGCTGCGCCCGACGATCGAGGCCGCCGTGCGCGAGCGGCTCGCTCCGGCGGGACTGTTCTGGAAGAACGATTCGGGCGCGCGCCAGCTCGAGAGCCTGCCGGCGCTCGCCGAGACCGCTTTCGGGCAGATTCCGGCCGAGCTCACGGTGCGCGAGGCGGGACTCTCCTTCGCCGCTCCGCTCGCCACCGGGCAGAAGACTGGCTGGTTCTACGATCAGCGCGCCAACCGGGATCGGCTGACCCGCTACCTCACACGCGGGGCGCGCGTGCTCGATGTGTGCGGCTACGTCGGGGCGTGGAGCCTCACGGCCCTCGCCGCCGGCGCAGGCTCGGCGCTGTGCGTCGACGGTTCGCAGGCCGCACTGGACTACGCCGAGCGCAACGCGCAGGCGAACGGATTAAGCCTGCAGACGCTGCGGGACGATGCCTTCGATGCGCTGGCGGCGCTGCGCGAGCGCGGCGAGCGCTTCGACGTCGTCGTGCTCGATCCTCCCGCCTTCATCAAGCGCAAGAAGGACATCCCCCGCGGCCAGGCGGCCTACCGCAAGCTCAATCAGCTGGCGATGGGGCTGATGGGCGAGGAAGGTCTGCTGGTGTCGTGTTCCTGCTCGTATCACCTGTCCAGCGAGGCGTTCGGGGAGGTGCTGCAGACGGCGGCGCGGCACAGCGGCCGGGGCGTACAGATCCTCGAGGCGGGCGGTCAGTCGCCGGATCACCCCGTCCACCCGGCAGTTCCCGAGACACGCTACCTGAAGGCGTTCTTCTGCCGCATTTCGAGCCAGGTCGGCTAAACTGCACCGCCATGATCAAGTATCCCGACATCAATCCGATCGCCTTCCGTATCGGTCCGCTGAAAGTGCACTGGTACGGGATCATGTACCTGCTCGGCTTCGTCGGCGCCTGGGCGCTCGCCCGCTACCGCGCCGCGCGACGCGAATCGACCTGGAAGGCGGTCGACGTCGATGACCTGATCTTCTACTGCATGCTCGGGGTCATCCTCGGCGGGCGGATCGGCTACGTCCTGTTCTACGGCATGAGCTTCTGGACCCGCGCCAACCCGTGGTACCCGATCGAGGTGTGGGACGGGGGCATGTCCTTCCACGGGGGCCTGCTTGGAGTCATGCTCGCCATGACCATCTTCGGGCTGCTGCGCAAGCGCAACGTCGCCGACGTGTTTGATTTCACCGTGCCACTGCCGGCGCTCGGGCTGTTCTTCGGCCGCATCGGCAATTTCATCAACGGCGAGCTGTGGGGCAAGCCAACGACGCTGCCGTGGGGCTTTCTCTACCACGGGGTCGTGCGTCAGCCCTCGCAGCTCTACGAGGCGTTCTTCGAGGGCGTGGTGCTGTTCTCGACGATCTGGTTATTCACCGCGCGGCCGAAGCCGCGCCTGGCGGCCTCGGGGCTGTTCCTGCTGATGTACGGCACGTTCCGCTTCCTGGTGGAGTTCGTGCGCCTGCCCGACCCGCAGCTCGGCTACCTCGCCTGGGGCTGGGTGACCATGGGACAGGTGCTCTCCTTCCCCATGATCGTGATCGGCGCCGGACTGCTGATCTACGCGTACCAGGCCCGCCAGAGCTCGGGTAACTACCTCCTCACCACTGCGCGCTGAGCCGCGATGCGCTCGTATCTCGATCTGATGCGCCGCATCCTCGAGAACGGTACGGTCAAGGGGGACCGCACCGGCACCGGCACGCGCTCGCGCTTCGGGGAGCAGCTGCGCTTCGACCTCGCGACCGGCTTCCCGCTGGTAACCACCAAGCGCGTGCACCTGCGCTCGGTGATCATCGAGCTGCTGTGGTTCCTGCGCGGGGACACCAACGTGCGCTGGCTGCACGAGCAGGGCGTGAGCATCTGGGACGAGTGGGCCGACGAGCACGGCGAACTCGGCCCCGTCTACGGCCGTCAGTGGCGCGCCTGGGCAGCGGCCGACGGACGCAACATCGACCAGATCAGCGCGGCGATCGAGTTGATCCGCCACGACCCGGACTCCCGGCGCATCGTGGTGAGTGCCTGGAATGTCGGACAGCTCGAGCAGATGCGGCTGATGCCCTGCCATGCGCTGTTCCAGTTCCACGTCGCCGCGGGCCGCCTCTCCTGCCAGCTCTATCAGCGCAGCGCCGACGTGTTCCTCGGTGTGCCATTCAACATCGCCAGCTACGCGCTGCTGACGCACATGATGGCCCAGCAATGCGACCTCGAGCCCGGGGAGTTCATCTGGACGGGCGGCGACTGCCACCTATACGCCAATCACCTCGAGCAGGCGCGCATGCAGCTCGAGCGCGAGCCCTTCCCGCTGCCGCAGCTGCGCATCCATCGCCGCCCGCCCACCCTGTTCGACTATCGCTTCGAGGACTTCGAGATCATGAACTACCAGCATCACCCGGCCATCCCGGCGCCGGTGGCCGTCTAGGGGCGCTCCGTGGCCGGCAAGACCGCCACCCGCGGTGCGCCCATGTTCAAAGTACGTCGCTCGCGCGTGCACGGCCAGGGTGTGTTCGCCCTGCGGCGCATCCGCAAGGGCACCCGCATCGTCGAGTACCTCGGCGACCGCGTATCGCACCGCGAGGCGGACCAGCGCTACGAGGACCGCGACGAGCGCGACAATCACACGTTCCTCTTCATCGTCGATGCGCGCACCGTGATCGACGCGGGCGTCGGCGGCAACGATGCCCGCTTCATCAATCACTCCTGCGATCCGAACTGCCAGACGGTAATCGAGGAGCGCCGCGTGTTCATCGAGGCGCTGCGCACCATCCAGCCGGGAGAGGAACTGCACTACGACTATCAGCTCGGGCGCTCGCGGGACGATCCGCCTGACGTCGACGAGATCTACGCCTGCCGCTGCGGGCAGGCGAGCTGCCGCGGCACCATGCTCTGGCCGCCGAAGAAGAAGGGCGTGCGGCGCGCGGCAACCGGCGCGCGGGGCGACAAGCGCTCGCGGGGCACCCCAGCCGGCGCGGCGCACGCGCCGCAGCGCAAGCGCGCCGCAAAGCCGGTCCGGTGAGCTGATGCGCGTCAACTCCGGACAACCGCGCGACTGGTCGCTCGCGGCCGTCATCGGCGCCATCGGCGTCGTGTACGGCGACATCGGCACCAGTCCGCTCTATGCCCTGGAGTCGACGCTCACGGAGGCCGGACACTTCGACCGGCTGGCCGTGCTCGGCTCGCTGTCGCTGATCGTCTGGGCGCTGACCATCTCGGTCACGATCAAGTACGTCAGCATCATCATGCGCGCGGACAACGAGGGCGAGGGCGGGATCCTGGCGATGTTCGCGCTCGCGCAGCGCAACAGCGTCGCCGGCACCCTCTGGGCGCGAACGGTGGTCGGACTGGCGCTCGCCGGCACCGCGTTCTTCTTCTGCGACTCGCTGATCACCCCGGCGATCAGCGTGCTGAGTGCCGCCGAGGGCATGGAAGTGCTGAGCCCGGACTTCGCGCACCTGGTCGTGCCGGTCACCGTGGCGGTGATCATGGCGCTGTTCATCTACCAGCGGCGCGGCACGGCCAAGGTCGGCGCCCTGTTCGGGCCGGTCATGATCGTGTGGTTCCTGGTGCTCGCGGCCACGGGCATCAACGCGATCCGCGCCAATCCGGTCGTGCTCTACGCGCTCAATCCCCTCTACGGCGTCGAGCTGCTGGTGCACCGCCC
>JAJXWE010000288.1 GCA_021781775.1 Pseudomonadota bacterium
CCGTACCGGAGCGAGCAATGAGGCCACCGGGGGAGACGCGCCAGTGGCTGAAGCGATTGTGGCGGACGTTCGCCGCCGAGCCGCGCGACCGCCAGGACCTGCTGACGCTGCTGCGCGAGGCGCGTGAGCGCGGCCTGTTCCAGGCCGATGCGCTCACCATGATCGAGGGCGTGCTCGCAGTCTCGGACCTGCACGCGCGCGATGTCATGGTGCCGCGGGCGCAGATGGTCTGCGTGCAGCGCGACGATCCGGTCAGGCGCATCCTGCCGATCGTGGTGGAGTCGGGGCACTCCCGCTTTCCCGTGCTCGATGAGGACCGGGACGATATCGCGGGAATTTTGCTGGCCAAGGACCTGCTGCGCCTGTGCGGTCAGGAGGAGTCCGAGCGGTTCGACATCCGCGAGTACATGCGCCCGGCGGTGTTCGTGCCCGAGTCGAAGCGGCTCGACGTGCTCTTGAAGGAGTTTCGCGGCAATCGCCAGCACATGGCCATCGTGGTCGACGAATACGGTGGTGTTGCCGGACTCATCACCATCGAGGACGTCATCGAGCAGATCGTCGGGGAAATCGACGACGAGTTCGACGTCGAGGACGACCAGAACATCCGCAAGGAGGCGGACCGCCAGTACCTGGTGCGCGGTGTGACCCGGATCGAGGAGTTCAATGAGTTCTTCGGCGCGCGGCTGCCCGAGGAGCAGGGGTTCGAGACCGTGGCGGGACTGTTGATGCGCCGCTTCGGACGCCTGCCGCGCCGCGGCGAGGCGGTGACCATCGAGGGCTTTGAGTTCCGCATCACGCGAGCGGACCGGCGGCGCATCGATGCGCTGCGGGTCGTGTTGCCCACGGGTGCGAGCGTCCCGCGCGAACCGGAGTCGGCTGTTTGACCGGCGATCGCGCGCCGGGGCTCGCGGCCCGCGCGTGCCGCGCCGTTCGCGCGCGGTTCGCCCCCCAGGCGCGGACGGCGCTTGTGCCGCATGCCGTCGCGCTCGGCGCCGGTGCGCTGCTTGCCATGGCCTTCGCGCCCGCGGGGTGGTGGCCGTTCGGACTGCTCTGCCCCGCGGTGTTGATCGGGCTGTGGGAGCGCGCCTCGGCGCCGCGCGCGGCGTGGTTGGGCTTCTGGTTCGGGTTCGGCCTGTTCGCAGTCGGCACTTACTGGCTCTACCACGCCATCCATCTGGACGCCCCGGTGTGGCTTGCCCTGCTGGCGACGCTCGGACTGATCGGTCTGATGGCCGCCTACCATGCGCTAACGGGCTACGTCGTGGTGCGCGTCTTTCCAGCCGGACCGGTCCGCTGGCTGCTCGGCGCCCCGGGCGTGTGGCTGCTGGTCGAGTGGCTGCGCGGCTGGCTGCTGTCGGGGTTCCCCTGGCTGACGCTCGGCTACACGCAGACCGACACGGCGCTCGCTAACTTCGCGCCGCTCGGCGGGGTGTATGGCATCAGCCTCGTGTTGCTCACGGGTGCCGGGGCACTGGTGGCGCTGCTGCGTGGCTCACGACACGTGCGGGTCATCGCGGCGGCCGTGCTGCTCGTACCGTGGCTGGCCGCCGCCGGACTCGGAACGATCGCCTGGACCCATCCCTCCGGCCCGCCGGTCTCGGTGGCCATCGTGCAGGCCAACATCCCGCAGGAGGAAAAGTGGCAGGACGAGCGCTCGGGGCGGATTCTCGAGCGCTACCAGCGCATGACCGAATCGGCGTTCGGCACGCGTCTGATCGTCTGGCCGGAGTCGGCGCTACCGGACCTGGTGAACAACCTGTTCCCGTACGTGGCCCGCCTGGATCGGGCGGCCCGCGCCCATGGCTCGGCGCTCGTGCTCGGTGTGCTGCGCGAGTCGTCCTCGGGAAATTACTACAACTCCATCCTGTCGCTCGGTCGGCAGGCGAGCTGGTACGACAAGAGCCACCTGGTGCCGCTCGTCGAGACCATCCCCCTGCCGCGCTTCGTGCTGCGCTGGCTCGCGCGGATGAACCTGCCTTCCTCGAGCTTCGCCGCCGGCGGCAGCCACCAGAAGCCGTTGCCGGTCGCCGGGCTCGAGCTCGGCGCCACCGTCTGCTACGAGGTGGCGTACGGCGGCTACATGCTGCACATGCTGCCGCAGGCGAACGCGCTGGTGAACGTCACCGACGATGCCTGGTTCGACGACAGCGTCGAGCTCGACCAGCAGTTTCAGATGGCGCGGATGCGCTCGCTCGAAGAGGGGCGCTACATGATCGTCGCCACCGATGACGGCATCAGCGGCGTCATCGGCGCGCGCGGAGAGGTGGTTGCGCGAGCGCCGGCCATGCGACAGGTCGTGCTGCGCTCGGCGGTGACTCCCATGGACGGCATGACGCCGTTCGCGCGTCTCGGCAACGGGCTCGCCGTGCTGCTGGCCGGCGCGGCGGCGGCCGCTGCGTTCGCGCTGCGGCGGTCCGATCGACGCCGTACAATGAACCGCCCGTAACGCGCGGCGGTCCGCACCGGCATCCAGCACCGATGAGCACAGAGAAACCAGGCCATTGTCCGATGGAAGAGAGCTACGATCCGGCGGCTGTAGAGCGCGCCGCGCAGCAGTATTGGGACGAGCACCGGACGTTCCAGGTGCGCGAGGAGCCAGGGCGGGAGAAGTTCTACTGCCTGTCGATGTTCCCCTATCCGTCCGGGCGGCTGCACATGGGCCATGTGCGCAACTACACCATCGGCGATGTACTGGCGCGCTTCATGCGCATGCAGGGCCGCAACGTGCTGCAGCCGATGGGCTGGGACGCATTCGGCCTGCCGGCCGAGAATGCCGCCATGAGCAACGGCGTGCCGCCGGCGCGCTGGACGCGGCAGAACATCCAGTACATGCGCCAGCAGCTGAAATCGCTCGGCTTCGGCATCGACTGGAGTCGCGAGCTCGCGACCTGCGATCCGACCTACTACCACTGGAACCAGTGGCTGTTCCTGCGCATGCTGGAGAGCGGCATCGCCTACCGCAGGACCGGTGTGGTCAACTGGGATCCAGTCGATCAGACCGTGCTCGCCAACGAGCAGGTGATCGAGGGGCGGGGCTGGCGCACCGGGGCGCTGATCGAGAAGCGCGAGATCCCGATGTACTACCTCAACATCACGCGCTATGCCGAGGAGCTGCTCGGCGATCTGGATCAGCTGCCCGGCTGGCCCGAGCGCGTCAAGCTGATGCAGGCCAACTGGATCGGCCGCAGCGAGGGCTGCGAGGTCTCCTTTCCGTATGCGTCCGACACCAGCGCCACGATCGGGGCTGAGGGCGCACTGAAGGTCTTCACCACGCGCGTCGACACACTCTTCGGCGTCACCTTCATGGCCGTGGCCGCGGAGCATCCGGTGGCGCTCGCCGCGGCCGCCGCTCGTCCCGAGCTTGCGGCCTTCATCGAGGAGTGCCGCCGCGGCAGCGTCATGGAAGCGGACGTGGCCACGCAGGAGAAGAAGGGCATGCCGACCGGGCTGCACGTGCTGCACCCCTTCACCGGCAAGCCGATCGAGGTCTGGGTCGCCAACTACGTGCTGATGGGTTATGGCGAGGGCGCAGTGATGGGCGTGCCGGCCCACGATGAGCGCGACTTCGAGTTCGCCGGGCGCCACGGTCTGCCGGTTGTCATGGTGGTGCGCTCCCCGAGTGGCGCCTATGAGCGCGTCGAGGCGCCCTGGATGGCCGCCTACGGGGAGCAGGGAGTCACGGTGGATTCCGGGGAGTTCTCGGGGCTCACCTTTCAGAGCGCGGTGGACGCGATCGCCGTGGCGCTCGAGCAGCGC
>JAJXWE010000289.1 GCA_021781775.1 Pseudomonadota bacterium
TCTGCCGCCGCCAGCCGTTCGGTACGGGTCATGATGGAAACCAATTTCACTCAAGGCATGCTGCTGCTGCCGCGTCATCTTTGAGGTCCGAGCGGCTTCACATCACCGCAATCCGCCTGCAGATACTTCATCTGCGATTCGACCTGCATGGTGTGCTTTTCGCCCTTCGCATTCTCCGTTGTCGTATTCGTGCGCGTCGTAACCAGCTCGCTGCTGAGCTGGGCAACGCCCGTTCCGGTGGTTGTGGTGCCGTTGGATCGACAGCTGAATGCGAAGCTTGTGCGATTTCCATTGCGATCGACCTTCGACGTCTGGCAGCGGCCGTCCTTGTCGAGGATTGGCGTGTCGCGCCGTGCCATCTCCGCCGTGATGCAGATTTGATAGCCGCCATTGCCCGGTCTCATCCCATGCTGCTTCAGCATGCTCTCCATCTGCGCACGCTGTGCCGGGGGCATGCTCTGCATCGCCTGCTGCATCTGCATGTTCGCCTGTGCAAGTTGTCTCGAGAGATCGCGGCCGTCGACAACCTGCTTGACGACTCGAACCTCCCACAGCCCGGGTTTGAGCCCCGGTTCGGCGACCTGGCCGTAGAGCATGGTCGGGACGACGAGCGCGGCAACGAGGACCTTTGTTCGCATAACCGCCTCCCATGGGGACGCCATCGCTGTATGTTAGGTCGTGCGTCCACCGAGCAGAATGAATGTCTCGCGGTACGTGGAACCGCGAGGATGAACCGACGGGTGCGGGCCCGCCGCTCGATCCATGATTACGCTAGCGCGGCGCGGGGCAATTGCCATACGTACTATTGGCGATGGGTACGATCTGACGGATGCGTGCAGCAGCAGTTCGGTTTGCGGATCGAATGTCCAGTCCGCGCCGGCACTTGCGATCCGCATCGCACTCGGTATAAGTTTTAAACAGTACGCGGAGTCATAGCGGCGAGCGCGTGGCGGCAGCAACAGCATCGCTCTACCATAAGCTCGCGACGGATGGACTGGACCGGCGGCATGGTTCAACCAGGTCAAACTATGAGTGTCGGCTTCGGGGCGCGCAGAGGAGAGACGGTGCCGTGGACGGCTGCGGTGCACCGATTGACGTTCAGTCGGATGCCAAATCCTGCATCGGTCGTTGCGCGATGTCGTCCAGGATGGGCAGGGCGCTGGTTCCGTCTGGCAATGGCACTCGTTGCGTTCGTCCCGCTCGGGGCCTTTGCGAATCCGCCACGACTTTCAGCGATCGTGCCGGGGCTCATGCGCATTATTCCGCCAACCCAGCATCCCATTCTGTTTTTTGGCGAAGATCATGGAAGCGAGCAGATGCCAGCGTTCTTCGGTGATGCAGTGGCAACAGTCAGTAAGTTCAAGCGGACGCTGGTCATCCTCGAGCAGAACCGGTCGGAATCGCGCTTCGTCTCGAGATATGTGAGCGGTCAAATATCGATGGCCGAGGTCGTTGACTCAGGGGAGTGGCGCTGGGCATCGACCGATCCGCAGCAGCGCGAAGACGGCCGGCACAGTATTGCAATGGTGAAGTTGCTCTATCGACTGCGGCGGCTGAGCAAAGCGGGCCGCGTAATCCGCATCGGCGGAACAAACGCCGACAAGCTTCCGGCTCACGTTACATACAATGTCCAGATGGCCGAGAACATCCGCCAACTCTCGAAAGCCTTCGCGGGCGTGACGATGGTCTATACCGGCACCGCACATGCGAAGAAGGAGGGTCGGCGAGCGGCGAACCTTCTGCCGTCGCGCCGCACGGTCTCGATTACCGCGGCGCCGGTCGGCAGAACGATCGTGGAATCGCTCTGGATCTGCCGCATGAAGCATGGCGGGATTTTCTGCGGGCTTCTCAAATACCGGCATGAGCACGTTGAAGCTCCGGCACGGTACTGCGGTGCATTTGGCATCCATCGCAGCAGTCCGCGGCGAGTCAGGGAAACGGGATTCGACGCTTACGCCTGCGTCGGCGAGCCGATCACGGCGTCGCCGCCCGCCACGTTGGCGAACGCCCCGGCGTGGCGCGAATAGCATTAGACCATCGAGCTTCGGGAAGGACCGGCGGGGCTGCCGCGGACTCGCACGCCTCGACGTCAGTCCCAGACTGACTCAGACGCGGCGGGCGCGCGCTGCGCACTTGGACTGTCGGCCCGCTAGGCGTGGCCGGCGGAGCCCATGCCTCGGACATCACCGCATCGGGCAGGGAGCTGACTTGTACCTCGGCTCCGTGCAAACCTTGCATTCCGACAACAGATAATCGAATATATAATTAGTTATTCAGTGGAGGAGAACGATGGCGAACTCCCAGGACATCGTGAGCCAGCGCGGAGCTCTGTTCCTCGGCAGCCGCCTGAAACGGCTTGCCGACCGGTTGCAGGGTGACGTGGCCCGAATTGTCGAGCGTGCCGGACTTCCCGTGCAGCCGAGCCACTACGCACCGCTGGCAACGCTCGACCGGTACGGCCCGCTCACCGTGACCCAACTGGCCGACGCATTGCAGGTCAGCCAGCCTGCCGTGACGCGGGCCCTCGCGAAGCTTCTTCAGTTGGGGCTGGTCGACTCCACACGCCAGCATCGCGATCAACGGCACAAGACCATATCGCTCACGACTGCCGGCCGCAGCGTGCTCATGCGCTCGAAGCTGCTGGTCTGGCCCCAGGTCGAGGCGGCTGTCGGCGAGGTGATCCAGCAGCTCTCGGGGCCTCTGCTCCAGCAGGTCGCAGACATAGAGTCTCAGCTCGCTGAGCGTCCGCTCAACGAGCGCGTACGGGGTTTTGCGGCGCCACCGTTCTCGATCATTGACTTCTCGGCAGACCTGGCCGGGGAATTCCGTGACATCAGCACCCAGTGGATCGAGGCGATGTACCGCCTCGAACCGGCCGACAGGGACGTGCTCGACCATCCGCATGAGCGCATCATCGCGCCGGGCGGGGCGATACTGTTCGTGCAGGCCGAGGGCGTTGGCATCATCGGCACGTGCGCGCTGCGCAAGACGGGCGAGGGGGAATTCGAGCTCACCAAGATGGGTGTTCACGAGGCGGCGCGCGGTCTGAAGGCCGGTGAATTTCTTCTCAACGCCGCTATCGATCGAGCCCGGTCCATGGGGGCGGAGCTGCTGTATCTCCTCAGCAACCGCAAATCCGTCGCAGCAATCAAGCTTTACGAGAAGCTTGGATTCGAGCATGACGCCGACATCATGCGGAGATTCGGCGGGCACTATCAGCGATGTGACGTCGCGATGCGCTATCGGCCGCCGAGGCGAATCTGAACACGGGCGAATCCGGGAGCGGCGCCGCACCGGTCTCGCCGCAGACTGCGCGCTGCGCAGTGCTGCTCAAGGTGCGGACGGGTCAACAGGATGTGATCTTCCGACGACATCACCGGCTTCATGGCGACTGACTCGATCGCGGTCGAACGACCGAACTAGATCATGTCAGCCCAACGGCCGGTCGCTCGAGACGCCGGCGGCGACCGCACAGATGAGCGCACGGCTCAGCCGCCTGTTGCGATCAACGCGCCAACCACCAACAGGAACAGCGCGAAAACCCGCTTCAGCGCCGCGCTGGGAAGGGCGTGGGCCGCACGTGCCCCCATGGGCGCCAGCGCCATTGATCCGACTGCCGCGATCGCGGCGGCGGGAAGGTATAAGTAGCCCACTGATCCCCACGGCAGAGCCTGCGGCGGAGCGTGCACCGATAACGCGTAGCTCAGCGCGCTGGAGATCGCGATCGCGAGCCCGCACACCGCGCTGGTGCT
>JAJXWE010000290.1 GCA_021781775.1 Pseudomonadota bacterium
ATGTATCAGGGTGAGCTGATCGAGATGGGACCGACCGGGCAGCTGTTCACCGCGCCCCGGGACCGCAGGACCGATGATTACGTCACCGGCCGGTTTGGCTGACGGGAGAGCACGCTTGCAGGAAACGACCCGCTCCGACAGTTCCGATCACGCCGCGACCGGCGGTCTGCTGAGCGGCGCGCTCGGCACCAAGCCGAGCAACCGCGTGCACATTCCGGCCGCGCTCAGTGGGGAACTCGCAGGCCGCCCCGCCGGGGAGCCGGAGGTGGCCGACCCGGTGTTCTCCTGCCGGCAGGTCACGGTGACCTACCGCGACAAGCAGGCGCTCATCGACGTGACGGTCGACATCGCCCGCAGCCAGGTGCTCGCCTGCATCGGCCCCTCGGGGTGCGGCAAGTCGACGTTCCTGCGCTGCCTGAACCGCATGAACGACACCATCCCCGGCGCGCACGTGAGCGGCACGATCCTGCTCGACGGCCAGGACATCTACGACAAGCGCCAGGACGTGGCGCGGCTGCGGGCGCGCATCGGCATGGTGTTTCAGAAGCCCAATCCCTTCCCCAAGTCCATCTACGACAACGTCGCCTACGGACCGCGCATCCACCAGCTCACCCGCACGCGCGCCGAGCTCGATGAGCTGGTCTGCAACAGCCTGCAGCGCGCCGGACTGTGGAGCGAGGTCAAGGACCGCCTGCAGAGCCTCGGCACCGGGCTGTCCGGGGGGCAGCAGCAGCGACTGTGCATCGCGCGGGCGCTCGCGGTGCAGCCGGAGGTGATTCTGATGGACGAGCCGTGCTCGGCGCTCGACCCGATCGCAACGGCGCACATCGAGGATCTGATCGAGGAGCTGCGCCGCACTTATGCGATCGTGATCGTCACGCACTCGATGCAGCAGGCCGCGCGCGTCTCGCAGCGCACCGCCTACTTCCACATGGGGCGCCTCGTCGAGGTGGGCGAGACCGACCAGGTCTTCACCAACCCACGCCACCGGCTCACCGAAGATTACATCACCGGCCGGTTCGGCTGAGCCGCCGGCGCCGTGCTCACTCCGCGGCGCGCAGCAGATCGTTGATCGACGTTTTGGCGCGCGTCTGGGCGTCGACGCGCTTGACGATCACGGCGCAGGCGAGCCCGTAGCGTCCGTCGGAGGAAGGCAGCGTGCCCGGCACCACCACCGAGCCGGCCGGTACCCGTCCGCGCAGGATCTGGCCGCTGGCGCGATCGTAGATGCGCGTGCTCTGCCCGATGAACACGCCCATCGAGATCACCGAGCCGCGCTCGATGATGACGCCTTCGACGATCTCCGAGCGGGCGCCGATGAAGCACTCGTCCTCGATGATGGTGGGGCTGGCCTGCAGCGGCTCGAGCACACCGCCGATGCCGACGCCGCCGGACAGGTGCACGTTGCGCCCGATCTGGGCGCAGGAGCCGACCGTCGCCCAGGTATCGACCATGGTGCCGGACTCGACGCGGGCGCCGATGTTCACGTAGCTCGGCATCAGCACGGTGTTGGGGGCGATGTAGGCGCCCTTGCGTACCACGGCGTGCGGCACGATGCGCGCGCCGCCTGCGCGCAGCGCCTCGGCGTCCGCGTCGGCGTACTTCAGCGGCACCTTGTCGTAGAAGCGGGTGAAGCCGGCCTCGATGACGGCATTCTCGCGGGTGCGGAAGTACAGCAGCACCGCCTTCTTCAGCCACTCGTTGACGATCCAGCCGTCCGCGCGCGGTTCGGCGACCCGGACCCGCCCGGCATCGAGCAGCCCGATGCATTCCTCGAGCTGCGCGGCGAGCGCCGCCGGTACGTTGCCGGGGCCCAGGGTCGCGCGCGTCTCGAACGCCGCCTCGATGGCCGACTGCAGCGCCGCGCCGCTCATCGGTCTCTGCTCTCGAGATACGCGCGGATCCGTTCGGCCGCCTCGACGCACTCGGCGACGCCCGGCACCAGCGAGATGCGCACCCGTCCGGCGCCCGGGTTGCCCTGCGCTGCGGTGCGTGCCAGGTAGCTGCCCGGCAGTACCGTCACGCCCTGGCTGGCATACAGCTCGCGCGTGAAGCGCTCGTCGTCACCATCGGCGCCCACTTCGGTCCAGAGATAGAACGCGCCGTCGGGGCGCTCCACGGGCAGCAGGGGCGCGAGGATCGGCAGCACGCGGTCGAACTTCTCCTGATACAGCCGGCGGTTTTCCACCACGTGCGCATCCTCATTCCAGGCGGTGATGCTGGCGAGCTGGGTGGGCACCGGCATGGCGCAGCCGTGATAGGTGCGGTACAGCAGCAGCCGCTCAATGATCGCCGCATCGCCGCAGACGAACCCGGAGCGCAGCCCCGGCACGCTCGAGCGCTTCGAGAGGCTGTGAAAGACGATGCAGCGTTTGAACTGCTCGTTGCCCGCGGCCTGCGCGGCCTCGAGCAGCCCCGGCGGGGGCCGCGCCTCATCGAGATAGATCTCCGTGTAGCACTCGTCGGCGGCGACAATGAAATCGTGTCGTTCGGCGAGCTCAAGGGCCTGCTGCAGGTACTCGCGCGAGAACACCTTGCCGGTGGGGTTGCCCGGGCTGCACAGGAACAGCACCTGGCAGCGCCGCCAGAGGCTCGCCGGGACGGCCGCGAGGTCGGGCGTGTAGGCGTTCGCCGCGGTGGTGTCGAGCAGGTGCGGGCGCGCGCCGGCGAGCAGCGCCGCGCCCTCATAGATCTGATAGAAGGGATTCGGCATCGCCACCAGCGGCTCGTTGCGCTCATCCACGGCCGCCTGCACGAAGGCGAACAGCGCCTCGCGGGTGCCGTTGACCGGCAGGATCATGGTGGCCGGGTTGACGCGGCCCGCCCCGAGGCGAAAGCGCCGCTCGAGCCAGGCGGCGCACGCCGCGCGCAGCTCCGGCAGCCCGGCGGTGGTCGGGTAGGTGCCGAGCAGATGCGAGTTGGCGCGCAGCGCCTCCAGCACCATCGGCGGTGGCTCGTGGCGCGGCTCGCCGATGGACATGCCGATCGGCTTCAGCCGCGCCGGCGGAGTGGCGCTGGCATTGAGCCGGGCGAGCCGTTCGAAGGGATATGCGTGCAACCGCTCGAGGCGCGGGTTCATGGTTCGCTCCAGTCATGAATCAGGCGGCAGCGCGCTGCTTGAGCGCTTGCCCGAGTATGTCGCGCAGACGCGCGGCCCGCGCCTCGTCGAGGGCATGCCCGTCGAGGTCGGTGATGTAGAAAACGTCTTCGGCCCGCTCCCCGACGGTCATGATCCGCGCCGCCTGCAGCATCAGGTGCTCGCCGGTGAGCACCTTGCCGACGTCGCAGAGCAGGCCGGGGCGGTCCCCGGCGATCAGCTCGAGCACTGAGCGGCCGTTGGGCGCATCGGTGCTGATCAGGATCTGCGTCGGCGTGTGGAACATGCGCACTTGGCGCGGCACGCGCCGGTGCACCGCGACCGTCGCCTGCGGCTCGCGCAGCGAGCGCCACAGCGCCTCCTCGATCTCCTCGCGCCGCTCGCGGTCCTCGATCGGTGTGCCGTCATCCTCGAGCACGTGGTACAGGTCGAGGCTGAAGCCGTCCCCGGTCGGGGTGATGCGCGCATCGAGAATGTCGAGGCCGAGCTGGTCGAGCACGGCGGTGGTGCGCGCGAAGCCGTGCTCGCGCGCGCGGGTGTAGATCAGCACGGCGGTCGTGCCGCGCACGCTGTGCGCATCGAGCGCCACCAGCGGCTCCTCGGAGCGCGGGTCGCGGTCGGCAAGCAACTGCATGTGCCA
>JAJXWE010000291.1 GCA_021781775.1 Pseudomonadota bacterium
GCAAAGGTGCGGCGGCGGAAGCGGACGTCGAGAAACGGCGCCAGCAGGAAGCTGAAAAAGCTCGGTGAGGTGATGAGGGCCACTGCGACGGGGATGCGACTGCCGGACAGACCCTGCTCGGCGAGCATCAGGGGCAGCGTGACGATCACGAAGCCCGTGGTCATGCCGAAGGTCAGCCCGGGCAGGCCGAGGAGCCAGACCGGAGGAATGCGTCGCCGCCCGTTCACAGGCTCGGGGCCAGACCCCAGGGTGAAAGTCCCTCCTGCACGTCGGCCGTTGCGCGATGGGCGGGCCTCACAGCCGCCGCACGCCCGGCCGGGCTGAGGACCGGCAGGTCATCGAGCTTGCGCGCGTGCATCCTGCTCCCTCCCTATTGCTGACGACGAGTATTGAGCACTGACGCGGTGAACGGCACAAGTGCGACGTGTCGCCAGTGTCCGGGTCATTGGATCCAGCCGAAGCCGCGCGCCATCATGCCCCCCATCGCGAGGAACAACGTCACGAGCAAGCCGGCTAGGGCCCAGAGGTGCTTGCTCACCTCGGTGCGCAGGCCGGAGATTTCCGTGCGCACGGCCCTGAACTCGCCCTGCGTTTCGGTGCGCACGGCCCTGAACTCATCCTGCATTTCGGTGCGCACGGCCCTGAACTCATCCTGCATTTCGGTGCGCAGGCCCGAAATCTCGGTGCGCACGGCCTTGAACTCGCCCTGCATTTCGGTGCGCAGGCCCGAGATTTCCGTGCGCACAGCCTTGAACTCTCCATGCGTCTCAGAACGGAGTTCACGCAGGTCGATCTTGATGTCCGTGACATCAGACTGAATATGCGCGACATCCGACTCGAGTCGCGCGAGACGGATTTCGGGAGCTTCGGGCATGTTGAGTACCGTTGTAGCCATGGGGTCTCCGTGGCCGAACTTGCGCCACCGGAGATCACTTGTCAACACTGTGTTGGATGAATTTGTCGCACGAAGTCATGTGTTGATACGCCGCTTTGATGATGACTACAGACGCGTCGCGAAGGGTTGGGAAAGGCATCAGATCAGGTCGTCCGTCAGGGACGTCTGATTAGGCGTCTGCGATGCGCGCGGAACCGCGCGCGCTCAACTCATCCCGCCGTCGACCGACAGGATCTGTGCGGTGATGTAGGACGCCTCGGCCGAGGCCAGGAACGCGGCAGCATCGGCCACCTCCTCGGGGCGGCCGGCTCGCCCGAGCGGCACCAGGCGCTGGATGTGCGCCTCGGGAAAGGCGCCCTCGCTCATGGGCGTGGCGATGATCCCTGGGGCGATGGCGTTGACCGTGATGCCGCGGGTGGCGAGCTCGAGCGCGAGCGCCTTGGTTGCGGAGTTCAGGGCACCCTTCGCGGCGGCGTAATTGACCTGACCCCGGTTGCCGAGGAGCGCGGCCACGGAAGAGATGTTGATGATCCGCCCCCAGCGGGTACGGATCATCGGCAGCAGCAGCGGCTGCGTGACGTTGAAGAATCCATTCACCGACACGTCGATGACCCGGTGCCATTGCTCGCGGCGCATGCCCGGGAGCACCGCGTCATCGTGCACGCCGGCGTTGTTGACCAGGATCTGGATGGGTCCGGGGAGCGCGGCGAGCCGCTCGTGGGTCGAGGCGGGATCGGTCACGTCGAACTGCACCGTCTCGGCGCTGCCACCGCGGGCGCGGATGTCCTCGGCGAGTGCCTCAGCGGCGTTGAGGGCTTGGTGCGTATGCACGTACACGTGGTGGCCGGCGCGGGCGAGGCGTCGACAGATCGCTGCGCCGATGGCGCCGCTGCCGCCGGTCACGAGCGCGCGCTTGGGTGCGCTCACGGGCGCCTCTCCGTGGTGCCGGGCGCGCCGAAGACGATGCCCGCGCGGCCGCTGAGCAGCGCCTGCTCGCCAGCGGTGAGATCGAACGCGTAGAGCGCCGTCTCGGCATCTCCGGCAATGCGTCGCGCACGCACCACGAGGTCCGCCTCGATGTCATCGAGGCGGCTCACCGCGAGGATGAGATTGCGTACGCTCGCCAGGTAGCCGGTGCGGATCGGGGTGTGCCGCAGTCCGGCGATCAGGGCCCCGTGGGCGGCCATCGCCTGTCCGGCATACTCGATGCCCGCGACCGCCGCGAGCCGGCCGCGCGCGCGCAGCGGGTTGTCAGGCGCGCGATGGCTCGCGGTGCGGCAGCGGATCTCAGTGAGATCCCAGCCGAGCACCTCCTCCAGCAGGCACATCCGGCCCTGATGCGGAATGTGCTGCTCGAGCCAGCGGCGCTGCAGCCGCACGGCCGGTGGCGGTCGGGTCAGGGACATGGCGTGACGTTCACGGCGAGCCGCAGATCGTTTAGGTAATCGAGCACCACGCGGCCGCCCTCGCAGCGCGCGATGCGCTCGAGCAGCGGCAGGGCGCGCGCGGCGGGAACTCCCGCGCGCAGCGCCTCGAGTGATGACTCGGGCAGGGTGTCGGCCGGTTGCCCGGTGAGGCTCGCCTGCAGGTGCGCCGCGGCGTGCGCGCCGGGGTTTGCATCGAGCAGCAGCGCGGTGGCGAAGGGTGCGGCGATCGGCCGCGCCGTGCGCAACGGTTCGGGGTAGTCGGTCTCGTAGGCGACCAGCAGCACCGGCCGGCCGCTGCTGGCGAGCTGGCTCAGCGCCTCGAGCAGCCCGGCGACGAAGCTTCCATCGTAGGCGGCGAGCGCCGTCGAGGCGGCGGTGGCGCCGAGCGCGATGCTCCAGTAGCCCGAGGCGGCGTTGTGCACTGAGTTGTGGAAGCGGGTCGGGGAGATCTGCCGCTCGGGCGTGGCGAGCGCGGAGCAGATCTCGTCACAGATGGCCCCATCGCCGCCCGAGGAGGCGAACACCGTGGCGAGCCCGGAGCCTTCGAGGCCCGCACCGTGCAGCGCCTCGAGGCCCGCGGCCAGTGCCAGGCGCACCGTGGCACCGGTGCGGCGCCGCTCGGCGCTCGGCAGCGCCGCCGGTGCGGGCAGCTCGACGGGTGTGCTCGTGTGGGGCCGCTCACCGCGCAGGACCGCCGCGCCGAGCGTCCAGTCCGCCAGCCCCGGACCCAGCAGGCCGATGCCGCGGACGTAGGCCTTGAGCCCTGTCGTGCCCGCCGTCATGCGCCTCCCGGGTGGCGCTCGAGCACCAGGCTGCAGTTCGAGCCGCCGAAGCCGAAGGAATTGCTGAGCACGCGCGTGAGCGGCGCGCGGCGCGTCTCGGTCAGGTAGTCGACCTCGAGCGCCGGATCCACCGCCGTGGTATTCAGGCCGCCCGGCAGCAGCCCGTGACGCAAGGAGAGGGCGCAGATCACCGCCTCGAGTGCGCCGGCGGCCCCGAGCGTGTGGCCGGTGGCGCCCTTGGTGGAGCTGGCCGGCACGGTGCGGCCGAACAGCCCCGACACGGCGCGCGCCTCGGCACTGTCGTTGCTCGCAGTGCCGGTGCCGTGCAGGTTGATGTACTCGATCTGCCGTGCCTCGAGCCCGGCGCTGTCGAGGGCCTGGCGCATCGCCGCCCGCGCGCCGCGCCCATCCGGGTGGGGCGAGGACATGTGGTAGGCGTCGCTCGACTCCCCGACCCCCGTCAGCCGTATGGCCTCGGGGTCAGCGGCGTCCTCGAGCGGCTCGAGGAGCGCGAACGCCGCCGCCTCGCCGATGGAGATTCCTGCGCGCGCCACATCGAACGGCCGGCAGGGTTCCCGCGCCGTGAGCTGCAGCGCATGAAAGCCGTAGAGTGTCGTG
>JAJXWE010000292.1 GCA_021781775.1 Pseudomonadota bacterium
CGCTGCGCGCCCGCCGCGGCGGCGTGCTGGTGCGAACCGGACACACCGAGGCGGCCGTCGACCTGTGCCGCCTCGCCGGGCTGCAGCCGGTGGGGCTGATCTGCGAGGTGATGAACGAGGATGGCTCCATGGCGCGCCGTGAGCAGCTGCACGCGTTCGCCGAGCGGCACGGGCTGAAAATTGGCACCATCGCCGACCTGATCCGTTACCGGCTGCGCAACGAGCGCTCGATCGTGCGGCTGTCCGAGCAGCGCGTGGAGACCGAGTTCGGCAGCTTCCGGCTGTTCGTCTACGAGGACCGGGCGGGCGGGGAAGTGCACCTGGCGCTGGTGAAGGGCACGCTCGAGGGAGCCGAGCCGCCGCTGGTGCGCGTGCACCTGGCCGACCCACTGCGCGACCTGCTCGGGATCCGCGCCGACCCGCTCGCCTGGACGTTGCGGGCGGCGATGCAGCGCATCGCCCGTGCCGGCTGCGGCGTGATCGTGATTCTGCGTGAGCGCGAAGCGCCGCACGACCTGCTCGATGCGGTCCGCTCACTCGGTGGGCCGGGGGAAGCCGAGAGCGGTGGCCGTGGCGCGCGCCGCGACGGGGAGGTGCTCAAGACCTTCGGCATCGGCGCGCAGATCCTGAAGGACCTCGGCGTCAAGTCGATGCGGGTGCTGTCGGCGCCGAAACAGATGCATGGTCTGTCTGCGTTCGGTCTGCAGATCGACAGCTACGTCGGGGAGGACTCGTGAGCGGCCCGCGGCTGCTCGAGTCGGCGCCCGAGGCACGCGGCCGCAAGGTCGCGGTGGTTGCGGCGCGATTCAACGACTTCATCGTCTCGAGCCTGCTGAAGGGCGCCGAGGCCGCCTGGGCGCGGCACGGCGGGGCGCTCGAGGACCTGCTGGTGGTGCGTGTGCCGGGCGCCTTCGAGCTGCCGGTGGCTGCGGTCAAGCTCGCCGCGAGCGGCCGGTACGACGCGGTGGTGGCGCTCGGGTGTGTGATCCGCGGCGGCACGCCTCACTTCGAATACGTCGCCGGGGAGTGCGCGAACGGCCTGCAGCGCGCGGCGCTCGAGACGCTGGTGCCGGTCATCTTCGGCGTGCTCACCGTCGAGACGGTCGAGCAGGCCCTCGAGCGGGCCGCAACCGGCCAGGGCAACAAGGGTGGCGAGGCGATGGAAGCGGCGCTTGAGATGGCGGGCGTTTTCGCCCAACTGGGAGCCTGATGAACGTGCACTCCTCTGCGCGCGCTCTCTCGCGGCAGCGCGCGGTGGCGCGCAAGCTTGCGCTGCAGGCGCTGTACCGCTGGCAGATCAACGAGTGTTCGTGGCAGGACCTGGTACAGGAATTCGGCGCGGCCGAGGACATGTCGCGCGCCGATCGGGAGTATTTCCGCGAGCTGCTCGAGGCGATCTGCGGCTCGCGCGCGGCGCTCGATGAACTGCTCGCGCCGCTGATCGACCGCAACCCGACCCTGCTCGATCCGGTGGAGCACGCCGCGCTGCTCATCGGGCTGCACGAGCTTGCTCACCGGCCCGACGTGCCCTACCGGGTCGCGATCAACGAGGCAGTCATGCTCACCAAGCGCTTCGGCGCCACGGACGGTCACAAGTACGTCAACGCGGTGCTCGACCGGGCGGCGCGCCAGCTGCGCCCCGCGGAGCATTGAGCGCGGCGCGGTCGCACACCCATGCCGCTGTCCGAGTTCGAGCTGATCGAACGGTACTTCCGCCGCTGCGGCGCGGCCCGGGCGGACGTGCGCCTCGGGGTGGGCGACGATGCCGCGCTGCTCGAGACCGGCGCCGGCATGACGCTCGTGGCGGCCGTCGACACACTGGTCGAGGGCGTGCATTTCCCGCCCGGCTGTTCCGCCGAGTCGATCGGGCACCGCGCCCTCGCGGTGAACCTCAGCGACCTCGCCGCCATGGGTGCACGCCCCGCCTGGGCGCTGCTCGCGCTGACGCTGCCCTCGGCCGCGGCGTCCTGGCTCGAAGGCTTCACCCACGGGTTCGCGGCGCTTGCCGAGGCGCACCAGGTCGCGCTGGTCGGCGGCGACACCACACACGGGCCGCTGGCGGTGACGGTGACACTGCTCGGGCAGGTCCCGGCGGGTACCGCCCTGCGCCGCGGTGGCGCGGCGCAGGGCGATGTGCTGTTCGTCTCGGGCACGCCGGGGGACGCCGCGGCGGGCCTGGCGCTGGAGCAGGGACGGCTTGCCGCGGGCGAACACAGCGAGTACTTGCGCAGGCGGTTCCTGTTCCCGACGCCGCGCGTCGCCTTCGGGGAGCGCCTGCGCGGGTACGCGAGCGCCTGCATCGACGTGTCGGACGGTCTGCTCGCCGATGCGGTGAAGCTGGCGCGTGCCAGCGGCTGCGGTGTCGAGCTCGACGCCGAGCGTCTGCCGCTCTCGGCCGCCCTCGGCGCGCTCGGGACCCGGCAGGCGCGTGAGCTGGCCCTGGCCGGCGGGGACGACTACGAGCTGTGCTTTGCGGTGACGCCGGGGGCGCTGGGGCGGCTCGAGGCGGAGTTGCCCGCCGCGCAGTGGGGCTACGCGCGCATCGGCGCGCTGTGCGCCGCGCCGACGGTCCGGGTGCGGGACGCGACCGGGGAGCTGAGCGTCGCGGCGACGGGCTACGATCATTTTTCGGCGCCGCAGCCTTAAGATTATGTAAAAGCTGACCGCCGCGCCGGTCGGCCAATCCATGGGGCGCATCACAGCGCGGCGGGTCGGCCCGATCCTATTCTGCCGGCTCTGTCTCACCAGCCTCCGCGAGCCATGCCCGCCCACGCTTCAGGACCCACTGCCCATGCGCATCCCGGCCAACGTGAGGCCCTCGAGCGGATCGGCAAATACGAGGTGATCAAGGAGGTCGGGCGCGGCAGCACCGGCGTGGTCTACCTCTCGCATGACGCCTACTACGGGCGCGACGTCGCGATCAAAGTCTACAACGTCGACACCAGCGCCAACGATCAGCGCGCGCGCGCGGCGCGCAAGATGTTCCTCTCGGAGGCGCACCTGGTCGGCATGCTGCAGCATCCCTACGTACTGCCGATCTTCGATGCGGGCGAGGAGAACGGCCGCTGCTACGTCGTCACCGAGTACGTGCACCACGCGCGCACGCTCACGACCTACTGCCGGCCGGACAACCTGCTGCCGCTGAACGACGTCATCGAGATCGTGTTCAAGTGCGCCAAGGCGCTGCACTACGCGCATACCCGCGGGGTGATCCACCGCGACATCAAGCCCTCAAACCTGCTGCTCACCCAGCAAGGCGAGGTGCGCATCATCGACTTCGGCATCGCACTGGTCTCCGACGCGGACATCTCCCGCATCGAGGGCATCGCCGGCAGCCCGTCGTACATGTCTCCCGAGCAGGTGCAGAGCCTGGAGCTTACCGCGAGCTCGGATATCTACTCCCTGGGCGCGGTGATGTACGAGCTGCTCACCGGCACCCGGCCGTTTCGTGCCGGCAACCTGCAGAAGCTGCTGCACCAGATCGTCTACGCCACGCCGCCACCGATCCACAAGCTGCGCCAGGACGTCTCCGAGGAGCTCGAGACCATCGTGGTCACGGCCCTGCAAAAGGACCCGCTGAAGCGTCAGCGCACCGGGCTCGAGCTCGCGGGCGAGCTCGCCCGGGTTCACCACCGGCTGCGCCAGAGCAACGTGCGACTCGATCAGCAGGAGCAGTTCGGCGTGCTGCGGCGGCTGAAGTTCTTCCACGAGTTCTCCC
>JAJXWE010000293.1 GCA_021781775.1 Pseudomonadota bacterium
CCTTCGATGTCCTCGCGCACCCGCGCCCGCGTGGCCAGCATCTGCGTGGTGACCAGCAGGATCACGAACACAGCCGTCAGGCCCGTCACCACCAGATGCAGACGCGTGCGCAGCTTCATGGAGCCCCCTCGGACAATGCCCCGGGCGAGACGAGACCGGTTCATCGTAACAGCCTCGGCGCCGGGTGAGACTCATGATAATCATGAGACCGGATTCATGAGCAACGGGCTTCCCGGGCGTCGCCGGCCCCGGTCACGATGGCCCGGACACCAGGGGGGCTGACTGCGCGCGATCCAAATTGCGCTGGCCTGAATCAGGGACCGGTGCCCAGTGAGTACAATCCGCGCCGGCCCGTCGGGGCGCCGTCGGACCGAAGCGGCCGACCGCCCTCGGGCGAAGGGAGAACAGACACCATCATGCACTGCACGCCGAAGCCGACCGCCCTCCCCCTGCCACCCACCGCCCCGCTGCTGCTGCTCGCCGGGCTGCTGCTCACTGGGGCGACCGCGCCGGCCAGTGCCGCATCCGACCCGCCGCTCTCGGATATCGTGATCACGGCGACGCGCATCGCGATGCCCGCCTTCGACGTGCCCGCCTCGATCACGAGCGTCGCCGGGCCGGACCTGCGCGAGGACAACCTCGGGATCAATCTTGCCGAGAGCATGAGCTCGGTGCCGGGACTGCTGGTGCGCAACCAGTACGACTACGCGCAGGATCAGCAGGTGTCCATCCGCGGCGTCGGCGCCGGCTCGGCGTTCGGCGTGCGCGGCGTACGCATCTACCAGGACGGCATCCCGCAGAGCGGTCCGGACGGCCAGGGACAGGTCTCTGAATTCAATTTCGGCTCCGCCGAGCGGGTGGAGGTGCTCGAGGGGCCGTTCTCAGCGCTGTACGGCAATTCCTCCGGTGGCGTCATCCAGATCTTCACGGCCGACGGGCGCGCCCCCGGAACCGTGCGCTTCGATCTGGGCTTCGGCAGCTTCGGCGCCGTGCGGGCCGGAGTCGACGCCAACGATGCCGTCGGCAAGCTCCGTTACAACCTCGACTTCACCCACTTCTCCTGGCAGGGCTTCCGGCCCCAGCAGCGGGCCCGCAGCGAGTCGTTCAACGGCAAGGCGAGCTATGCCCTCGATGCAGACACGTCGCTGACGTTCGTCGGCAACGTGCTCTCGCGGCCGGACTCGCAGGACGCGCAGGGACTCACCGCCGCCGCACTCGCCGCCGATCCGAACCAGACCGCCGCCACGGCGCTTGCGTTCAACACGCGCAAAACTCTGGATCAGGAGGAAGGCGGCCTGATCCTGCAGCATAGTCTCACCGACCATCAGCAACTGCGCCTGATGGGTTACTACGGCCAGCGCGCCGTGCTGCAGTTTCTGTCCATCCCGGTCGGCGCACAGTTCGCGCCGGCGAGCTCCGGCGGCGTGATCGACCTGCACCGCGACTTCGGCGGCGCCGATGTCCGCTGGAGCCTCAAGACCGACCTGGCCGGCCACGCGTTCACCTGGGTCGTCGGGTCGAGCTACGACACCCAGAACGAGCTGCGCCGCGGCTACAACAATTTTCTCGGCGGCACCCTCGGCATCGAGGGCGCGCTGCGGCGCAACGAAAACGACATCGCACGTGATTTCGACCAGTACACGCAGGCGAGCTTCGCGCTCTCGCGGCGCTGGAGCGTGATGGCGGGATTGCGTCACAGCGAGGTGAAGATCATCACCCGGGACCATTTCATCACGCCGGGCAACGGCAACGACAGCGGTGGGGTGACCTACACGGCGAGCACACCGGTCGCCGGCGTGCTGTACAAGCCGTGGCATTGGCTGCATCTGTACGCCGCGTTCGGACAGGGCTTTCGCACGCCGATCTCCTCCGAACTCGCCTACCGTCCCGATGGCGGACCGGGTCTGAATCTCGCGCTGCGCCCGGCACGCAGCAACAACGGCGAGATCGGCGCGAAGCTGCGCATCGGCCGGCGGCTCTCGGCGGATGTGGCGGCCTTCGACACCCACACCAACGATGAGATCACGGTGGTGTCGAGCTTCGGCGGACGCACGACCTACGAGAACGCCGGGCGGACGCGCCGCAGCGGCGCACAGGCCTCTCTCGATTACCGCTTCATGCCGCTGTGGCGGCTGCGCCTCGCCTACACCTACGTCGATGCGATCTACATCGACGCCTTCCACACTTGCGCTGCGGTGGTGTGTGTGCACCCGACGAAGCTTGTCCCGGCGGGCAATCGCCTGCCCGGCGTGCCACGCGAAGATGCCTACGCCAAGATCGCCTGGGGCGCGCCGCTCGGCTGGCACGCCAGTCTCAGCGGTCAGTATCTGGGGGCAATCGCCGCCAACCAGATCAACAACGCGTATGCCTCGGCCTACGCCGTGTTCAACGCCACCGGCGGCTACCGCACGACCTTCGGCGCGCAGCGCCTCGAGCTGTTCGTGCGGGTCAACAACCTGCTCAACCGCCACTACGTCGCTGCGGTCATCGTCGACCAGTCAAGCGGCGCCTACTACGAGCCGGCGCCGGGCCTGAACCTGCTGGCAGGCGTGACGCTGACGCTACGCTGAGCCTGCGGGGCGCATGGCGCGATAGACCGTATTGCGCGACACGCCGAGTGCGCGGGCCGTGGCCGAGATGTTCCCGGCGTTGCGTTGCAGCGCCGCGGCCACCGCATCCGCGCGCAGCGCCCTGAGACCCGTCGCGCTAGCGCGCGCCGCGCCCGGCGCCTGGCGATCCGGGCCGCGCTCGAGATCCTCGAGGAAATCCTCGGGCAGCTGCTCGCGGCCGATGCACCCCACCTCCCCGGCGAGCACGCACGCGGTCCGCAGCACGTTGGTCAGCTGGCGCACATTGCCCGGCCAGCGGTAGGCCTGGAAGGCGGCCAGCAGCGGCGCCGCCACGCGCGCCGACCGTCCGCCCCGAGCCTGCAAGATGCGCTCGATGAGCACGACCAGGTCGCGTCGCTCGCGCAGCGCCGGCAGGCGAACGGCGAGCCCGTTCAGGCGGTAATACAGATCCTCACGGAACGTCCCCGCGCGCATCATCTCGCGCAGGTCCCGGTGAGTGGCGCAGATGACGGCGATATCCACCGGACGCTCGCGGCATCCGCCGAGCGGCAGAACCGCCCGCTCCTGCAGTACGCGCAGCAGCCGTGCCTGCAAGGCGAGCGGCATGTCGCCGATCTCGTCTAGAAACAGCGTGCCGCCGTCCGCGTGCAGGATCTTGCCCGGACTGCCGTGACGCCGCGCACCGGTGAAGGCGCCTTGCTCGTAGCCGAACAACTCTGCCTCGATCAGCGACTCCGGCAGCGAGGCGCAGTCCACGGCCACGAACGGTCCGCGGCGCCGCTCGGACTCCTGATGGATGGCGCGCGCCAGAAGTTCCTTGCCCGTCCCGGTCTCGCCATGAATGAGAATCGAAATGCCGTGGCCCTGCACCCGGCGCACGCGTTCGATCACCGCGGCGACGGCTGGATCGCCGGTGTCGAGGTCGGCGAGCGTTGCCGTGCCCGCGCCCCCTTCACCGGCCCCCGCCTCGCCCGCAGGCGCCTCGCTCACACGCGCCGGCGCGCTGGCCCGCGTCGCGATCCGGCCCGCGTCCGTGGGCGGGGCGATCCGCGCCGTCACCAAGGTCCCGCCGCCCAGACTCAGTCGCACCGGTGTCGGTGTCGCGGCGCGCCGCGCGAGCAGCGTCGGCACGTCGATGGCGAACAG
>JAJXWE010000294.1 GCA_021781775.1 Pseudomonadota bacterium
CAGCACTCCGGTCGCGGTGACTCCCGATCCGTACACCGACGGCTCGGCGCAGGCCGGCGCGACGAAGGCAACCATGTGCTTCGCATGCCATGGACCGAGCGGCAATAGCGTGAGCCCGGTCTTCCCGCGCCTTGCCGGGCAGAACGCCGTCTACATCGTCGAACAATTGCACCTGTTCCGGGCGGGCGTGCGCCAGAATCCGATGATGTCGGCCATGGCCGCGGGACTGAGCGACCAGGATATCGACAACCTGGCGGTGTATTTCGCCACCCAGACGCCGACCGGACTCGAAGCGGATCCGACCTTGTGGAAGGCGGGACGGGCGCTGTACCTCAGCGGTGACCCCAAGGCCGACGTGCCGGCGTGCGTCGCCTGCCACGGCCCGACCGGACAGGGCAACCCGGCGTCCGGCTATCCGGCACTGCGGGCGCAGCAGTCCGCCTACGTCGTTACCCAGCTGCAGAACTATGCCAGCGGCACCCGGTACAGCGGACCGAATGCCACCACGGCGACACCCAACAGCACCATGATGTTCACGATTGCCAAGCGCCTCACTCCCGCGCAGATGCAGGCGGTGGCTTCGTACGTGCAAGGCCTGCGTTGAACAGCACCTCAGGAGAGTCCCGCCCCATGATCCGCCAGCTCGCATTATCCACCGCACTCGCTCTCGCTTTGTGCGCCTGCAGCTCACGCCATGCGGCTCCGACGGGCACCGGCGCCCCGTCCTCCACCACCGCCAGCGCACCGGCGGCAAGCACGTCCGGTGCAGGAAGCTCGAGCGGGCAGAGCGCCGCTTCGACCACTTCCGGTGCGAACGCAGCGGCAGCGAGCAACAGCCCGTTGGCGTTGCCGACGAGCAGTCAGTGGCGGCCGGGCGTCAATTACTCGGTGATCTCCCCGGCCCAGCCGACCAACGCCCCGCCCGGCAAGGTGCAGGTCATGGAGGTGTTCTGGCTTGCCTGCCCGCACTGCTATGCGCTCGAGCCGTACATCGAGGCGTGGCGCAAGAGCAAGCCGGATTACGTGCAGTTCGTGCGGGTACCGGTGATGTGGGGTCCGATCCAGCGAGCCCACGCCCGGCTCTATTACACGTTCGAGGCGCTGGGCCGCAAGGACCTGATCGACCAGGCGTTCCATTACATCCACGACCAGGAGATGCAGACCAACTCCGAGTCGATCCTGATCGGCAGCAGTAAGGCGGACACGATGCACCAGATGCAGGCGTTCGCCGGGAAGTACGGCATTGCGCCCACGGCTTTCGCCAACGCGTACAGCTCCTTCGACGTCAGCACGCGGCTGCAGCAGGCTCAGGAAATCAACCAGGTCTACGAGATCGACAGCGTCCCGACCGTCATCGTCGACGGCCGCTACCGTACCGATGTCGGCAAAGCCGGCGGCGAGAATCAGCTGATCGCGCTGATCAACTTCCTCACCGCCTGGGACCACACGCACCAGCAAGGCTCTTGAGCCACCGCACCCGGCGGGCCGCCGCGCGGCCCGCCGGGTGCGCACTACAGGCTCACAGGATGTAGCGGCTGAGGTCCTCGTCCTTGACGAGGGTGCCGAGATGCTCCTCGACGTAGCGGGCATCGACGGTCACCTGCGAGCCGCCCTGCTCCGAGGCGTCGTACGAAACCGATTCGAGCAACCGCTCCATCACGGTATGCAGACGGCGGGCGCCGATGTTCTCGCTGCGCTCGTTCACCTGGAAGGCGATCTCCGCGATGCGCTGTACGCCTTCGGTGGTGAACCGTACCGTCACGCCCTCGGTCCCCATCAGCGCCTGGTACTGCGCGGTGAGCGCGGCATCCGGCTCGGTCAGGATGCGCACGAAATCCCCGACCTTGAGCGAGTCGAGCTCGACGCGGATCGGCAGCCTGCCCTGCAGCTCCGGGATCAGATCCGAAGGCTTCGAGAGGCTGAAAGCACCCGAGGCAATGAACAGCACGTGATCGGTTTTCACCGGGCCGTATTTGGTGGTCACCGTTGAGCCTTCCACGAGCGGCAGCAGGTCGCGCTGCACGCCTTCGCGCGACACGTCTGCACCCATCGTCTCCTGGCGACGCGTCACCTTGTCGATCTCGTCGATGAACACGATGCCGTTCTGCTCGGCGTTCGCGAGCGCCTGGATCTTCAGCTCGTCCTCGTTGATCAGCTTCGAGGCCTCGTCCTCGATGAGCAGCGACATGGCCTCGGACACTTTCACCTTGCGGCTGCGGGTCCGACTGCCACCGAGGTTCTGGAACATCGACTGCAGCTGCTGCTGCATCTCCTCCATCCCCGGCGGCGCCATGATCTCCACGCCCATCGATGCGGCGCGCAATTCGATCTCGATCTCACGCTCCGCGAGCTCGCCGGCCCGCAGCATGCGGCGGAACTTCTCGCGAGTCTCGGCGTCGCGCGGCTGGGCCGGCTCGTCGGTCGAAAAGCCCATCATGCGTGGCTTCGGCAGCAGCGCATCAAGTACCCGATCCTCGGCGGCCTCGGCGGCGCGCTGGCGCACCTTGTCCATTTCCTGCTCACGGGTCATCTTGACCGCCACGTCGGCGAGCTCCTTCACGATCGAGTCGACGTCGCGACCGACGTAGCCGACCTCGGTGAACTTCGTCGCCTCGACCTTCACGAACGGCGCATTGGCGAGTCGCGCCAGGCGCCGCGCAATCTCCGTCTTGCCGACACCTGTCGGTCCGATCATGAGGATGTTCTTCGGGGTGATTTCCTGGCGCAGCGGCTCGGAAACCTGCATGCGCCGCCAGCGGTTGCGCAGTGCGATGGCCACGGCGCGCTTGGCGGCATCCTGCCCGACGATGTGCTTGTCGAGCTCCTGAACGATTTCGCGGGGAGTAAGTGATGACATGACTGTGGAATTTCCCTGGCGAGCCGCTCAGGCCGCCTGCTGCTGCAGTTCCTCGATGGTGAGATTGCGGTTCGTGTAGATGCAGATGTCCGCGGCGATGTCGAGTGATCGCTGCACGATATCCCGGGCGCCCAGCTCGGTGGCCCCGAGCAGCGCCCGCGCGGCCGAAAGGGCGAACTGGCCGCCGGAGCCGATGGCCGCGGCGTCATGCTCCGGCTCGATGACATCACCGTTGCCGGAGATGACGAGCAGCTTGCCCGGATCCCCGACCAGCAGCAGCGCCTCGAGCCGCCTCAGGTAGCGGTCGGCGCGCCAGTCCTTGGCCAGCTCAATGGCCGCGCGCGTCAGATTGCCGTATTTCTCGAGCTTGCCCTCGAACCGCTCGAAGAGCGTGAACGCGTCGGCGGTACCGCCGGCGAACCCGGCGAGCACCTTGTCGTTGTAGAGCCGCCGGACCTTGCGGGCGTTGCCCTTCATGACGGTATTGCCCAGGGTGACCTGGCCATCGCCGCCAAGCGCGACGGCGCCGTTGCGCCGAACGCCGAGAATGGTCGTACCGTGCGGATTGAACGTCGTGGAATCGCTCATAGTTCAGCCACTATCGCCGGATGGGGGAGGGCGCGGCGCGGACCGCCTCAGGATTTGCGGCGCGCCCGCGGATGCGCTGCGTCGTAGATGCGGGCGAGATGCTGAAAATCAAGATGGGTGTAAATCTGCGTCGTGGCGATGTCGGCGTGCCCGAGCAGTTCCTGCACACCGCGCAATTCAGCGCCCGACTCGAGCAGGTGCGAGGCGAACGAGTGGCGGAACAGGTGCGGGTATACATGCTGAGGAAGGCCCTGGCGGCGTGCCCAGTA
>JAJXWE010000295.1 GCA_021781775.1 Pseudomonadota bacterium
CGGCACGACGTGCGCGGCGGCGTTGGCGGCCAGAGCCGAGCCCCGCGGCGGACGCAGCGCGTGCGCGGCCGCCGGGATGTCGCTGCTCTGGCCAGCCGGACTCACCGCGGCCAGCTGTGCCGCTGCCTCGGTCGCCGGCAGCCGCAGCGTCTCCCCGACGCGCAAGATTCCGCCCGGAGCAACGGCGTTGACCCGGGCCAGCGCCGCCAGACTCACGCCGTAGCGCGCCGCGATGCCGGAGAGCGTGTCCCCCGACTGCACCCGGTAGCGGGCCGGCGGCATCACCGGGGCCGCGGGCGCCACCGCCAGCACCGCCGGCGCTCGGCTCGCGCCCGGCAGATGCAGCCGCTCCCCGACACGCAGCATGCCGTTAACGGACATGCCGTTGAATCGAGCCAGCGACCAGATGCTCAGGTGATAACGGTCCGCGATCCCCGAGAGAGTGTCTCCCCAACGCACGCGATACACGGGGGGACGCAGCTGCGCTGCGAGCAACGCGTGCGGCCCGAGCCGCTCGAGAAGTCGGGTGGCGCTCAATGCCCGTCCCCGATCCGGCAGACGCAGCCGATAGCCCTTCGGAACGTCGAGCTGCCCGCTCCACACCGGTGACAGGAGTGCCGGATTCAGTTCCCTCAGTCGGCCGGGAGCAACCCGCAGCGCCTGGGTCAGAGAGGCCACGGAGACGTAGCCGGGGAGCGTCACCTCGTGGAAGCGTTCTTCCGGCAAGCGGTGCAGCTGACCGAAGTATCGCGCGGCATGCCGCTCGACATATAACGCCGCGAGGAACGAAACGTAGAAGTTTCGCGACGCGAAGCCAAAGATCGCGGAATGATAACGGCGCACGATCGTCGCGATGTTGCGGCTGCCCGCGGCACGCTCCGCGCGCAGCACGCCCGCGACCCCTTGGTTATAGGCCGTAATTGCGAGTGGCCACGTGCCGAGAATCCGGTGGTTGTAGGCGAGCAGCTGTGCGGCCGCCACCGTGGCGCTGAAGGGATCGAACCGCTGATCGACGGCAGCCCCCATGCGCAGGAAGCGCCGCGCCGTCCCCGGCATGAACTGCCACAGGCCAGCCGCGCCATCTTTGGAATAGGCGTCGGGATTGTAGGCGGACTCCACCAAGGGAAGGGCTGCCAGCTGCGGCGGCAATCCGTGCGCGGCGAGCGCGCGCGCGATGGCATGCTGCCACGCACCGGAGCGGATCAGTCCCGCCTTGAATCGGTTGGACTGGCCGAGCTGGAAACGGATCTCGCCTGCCGCTTCGCGGAGCTGTGCAGCGCCGGCATGCGGCCCCCACAGAGCCCGGATATGCCGTTCCTCTGCCGTCAGCGGGCGGACGCCCGCAGCAATGCTGCGCAGCTCCGCGGCCAGCCGGTCTCGCTCGCGATCGACCAGACGCTGGCGCTGCGCCGGGGAGCTGCCCGGGGCGAAATGCACGGTCGTGTACACGACTCCGAGATGGTTCGGGTCGTGCAGAAAGCCCTCGTTGGTATTGATCTGCGTGTAGACCCTGATCCAGAACTGGACCGCGGAGTGCAGTTGCGGTGGACACGGCAGGGCTGCATCGGCGGCCCACGCCGGTGCCGTAGACACCATCCAGAAGGCCATCCCGACCAGGCACCAGATGCCGGCGACTGCCCTGGAGCCGCCCGTCGATTTCATTTACACCTCGAGCTACGCCAAATTATCTCTTCGATTCAACGTATTGACGGCTTGCCTTCGGCATTCGGGCCTATCGAGTGATCGGGAAATTGTCGGGATTTCTTACATCCAGACCGTTCCGAGACCGCCCGCCCTGTCCTCTGACGCGCTTGGCCCGAAAGAATAGAGGAAATGGCGCGCGACGAGTAAAGATTACGTCACATTCGGCCCGTGTTACAGGGCTTCGAGCACATCCCGCCGCCTTTCGGATCGGATTGGCACAGGGTTTGCTGTTGGTTCTTGACTTGGGCCGGCGGCGGTCCGAGGGGGAACGAACCGCGATCGTACCGAAATTACGAGAAAGCATGGGCGCGCTGCACATCACAGACGTACGCCGTACCGTGCCGGTCCAATAAGAAGAAGCACGACTCGATGCAAGCAAGCGACCGACCCCGCGCAAGCGGGGTCTTCTTTCGGTGCGTGCGCCGCACGGCACCTGGCCCGATAGCCTAGGACCGGCGCCGGCCGCCCCGAAGGTCCACCGCCCCGAAGATCAGCGCCGCGAGCAGCGCGGAGGCGAAGGCATAGGTGTACGGCACCGCGCGGCCCAGCCCGAACAGCGCGCCCATGATCAGGTTCGAGAGGAACTGGCCGATGGCACGCGAGACCGACAGGAACCCCATGCCGCGCGAGAGGCGCGTGTGGCCGATCAGCGAGGATACGAGTGCCGGCTCGAAGGTCTCGACCGCCCCCATACCGAGCCCGAGCACCCCGACCGCGAGGTAAAACGCGAGCTGGTGCAGACCCCACGCCACGCTGAGTGCAATCAAGCCCGAACCGAACGCCGAAGGCAGATAGCCGAGCAGCCACAGCGCGCGCGCGGGTGAGCCGCGGCGACTGCCGAGCAGGTAGCCGCTGAGCGCCGAGATCCCCAGATAGACCACGTAGGCGAGCACCCCCCACTCATAGCCGCGCGTGGCATGTGCCTCGGCCGCTGTCACGATGGGGAATCCAAGGTTGTAGAAGCTGAATCCGTACAGCGTGGCGGAGACCAGCAGTGCCGCCAGAACGCCGCGGGGGGCTGCACGCGGCGCATCCGTGGACAGTGGCCCGGGCGTCTGTTGCAGGTAGACCTCGCTGCGGCGCACCAGCAGGAGCAGCCCCGTCGAGACCACGAGGGGCACCACGGCCCAGAGCATCACCGTTGCGACCGCCACTTTCAGCCACAGCGCTGCGAGCACAATCAGCGCCGAGAGCATCCCGCCGCCGATGTCGAGCGCGTGCAATATGCCGAAGGCGCGCGTGCGCTCCTGCGGGGGCGTGGCGCTGACCAGCAATGCGCGCCGCGGTGGACTGCGGAAATAACGCGCCCACCAGCCCAGGACATACAGCACTGCGGCGAGCCCCACGGCGTGCGCCAACCCGGCGAGCGCCATCAGCGGGATGAAGAGGTTGCCCGCAACCGCGACGCGCTTGCGGTCAAACCGATCGCCGGCCAGTCCACCTAGGTAGGCGACGAAGGCGCCTCCGCCGAAGGCAATGGCCGTGACCACGCCGTACGCGTATAGCGAGGCGTGCAGCTGAAAGATCAGATAGAGCGGAAACAGGGCCGTGACGCCCTGGTAACCAAGATCCGCACTGAATGCCGAAAAACACAGCAGCCAGGCATCGCGGGGCAGTGATCGCTGGGTCACACTCATACTCCTGATCAAATCACGCGATGCACGCTTGCGGCCGGTCCCTACTCCTTGCGGGCCACCGCGTCGATCAGCGCCGAGTGCCCATGATGACCATTGCCCTCGGCGAGCACCGCCTCGTGCTCGCTCAACTCCAGCCACCGCGCCTGCGGCAAGAGCGCGCGCAGCAGGTCCGCCGTGTACAGATGGTCGAGCTTGCCTGGCCCACCCGTTCGGTATTCGAGTTGCTTCGGCGTATATCCCTGGATCAGGAGCAGCCCGTCGTGCCGCAGCGTGCGCCACATACCGGCGAACAGCGCCTGCCGCTGCGCCGGCGCCGCGAACTGGATGAAGATTGCCGCCACCGCATCGTACCGCTCGGT
>JAJXWE010000296.1 GCA_021781775.1 Pseudomonadota bacterium
CGGGAGCGGCACATGCAATCGGTGGTGTTGAAGATTCAGGGGATGCACTGCGGCGGATGCGCCCAGTCGATCAAGCGGCTCCTGGAGCGCGAGCCGGGCGTCGAGTCCGCCGAGGTCAGCTTCGAGGCGGGCGAGGCGCGCGTGCGTATTGACCCGGCGCGCGTCGCTCCGGAGCGCCTGGTGAGCGTGCTGGGGCCGCCCGGTTATTCGGCGAGCGTTCACTCATCGGCCTGAGCGGAGGTTTGCGCCGCCGCCGCGGGGCTCGGGCGCAGCGCCCTCAGGAGCGAGAGCAGATCCTTGGCGCGGATGGGCTTGCTGGCCAGGCGCAGCCGCGGCCCTTCCAGAGCGCGGATGGTGTTCGAGGTATCTCCGGTGACGAGCACCGCGGGCAGCGTCTCACCGAGCTGCTCGCGCGCCCGGGTGATCACCTCCGTGCCGGTCTCATTGCCGCCCAGGTGATAGTCCGTGATGAGCAGATCAATGCGCTGGCCGCTGCCGATACACTCGAGCGCCTCACTCAGCGAGCCGGCGGTACGGACCGCGTAGCCCTCCAGCCGCAGCAGCATGCCGGTGGCATCGCGTACCGCCGGATCGTCCTCCACCAGCAGCACGCGCAGTAATTCGGGTGGACGCTCCGGGGGGCCCGTGCGGAGTGTTTCCCCTGGCGCCTCGACGCAGCGGGTGCCCGGCGGCAGCGTCAGGGCGAACACCGAGCCCTTGCCCGGCTCGGACCTCGCCGTGAGGCGCAGCCCGAGCAGATCGACCAGGCGCCGCACGATGGCGAGGCCGAGGCCGTAGCCCTCGCGCCTGCGCGTGCCGACCGGCTCGATCTGGTAAAACTCATCGAAGATGCGCGGCAGGTGTGCCGCTCCGATGCCGATGCCGGTGTCGATCACCTCGATCTGCACCGCCGCGGCGCTGTGCGAACAGTGCATGCGCACGCCCCCGCTGACGGTGTACTTGATCGCATTCGAGAGCAGGTTGCGCAGGATCTGTGCGAGCAACGCGGGGTCGCAGTGCACGCATTCCCCGCCGTGCACAACCGTGAGTGTCAGGTTCTTCTGGGCCGCCACGGCGGCGAACTCCTGCTCGAGCTCGGTGAACAACGGTGCGATGTCCATGTCCAGCGTGTGCGGCCGCACGGTGCCGGACTCGAGTTTGCTTACATCGAGCAGGGCGTTGAGCAGGCGCGACATCGCCGCAATGGCTCTTTCCTGGCCGCACAGCGCCTCCTCGGCGCGCGGATCGACGACCAGGCGGCGCAGCGCGCCGTTCAGCAGCGCCAGGGATTGCAGCGGCTGACGCAGATCGTGGCTCGCGGTGGCCAGAAAGCGGCTCTTGCTCTGGTCGGCGCGCTCGGCCGCCTGGCGCGCCTCGAGCAACTGCGACTGGATGAGCTTGTGCGCCGTGATGTCGCGGATCGCCGCGGCCACGAGCATGTGGCCGTCGTCGGTGAGCGGGCTGAGACTGATCTCAACCGGAAACTCCGAGCCGTCCTTGCGCAGCGCAGTCAGCTCCAGTCCGACGCCCATCAGGCGCACGCGGCGCTCGAGGAGGAATTCCTGCAGGTGCTGGCGGTGTCGCTCACGGAAGTGCTGCGGCATCAGCGCCTCGACGGTGAGTGCGCCCGCCTCGGCGCTCGAGTAGCCGAACAGTGCGCTGAACTGGCGGTTGGCAAAGAGGATGGTGCCGTGCGAATCGGCGATGAGCATCGCATCCGGGGCCGACTCCAGGGCGCTGCAGATGAGCTCGGCGGAGAGCGTCGGCGCCGGCATGGGGGCTCCTTACTTAGCGCCGGGGCGGCAGAGGCGTGCGGCGTATCGATGCAGTGCTTGGGGCTGCCGTCATGCCACTCAGCGCCGTGACGGTGGCGGCAGGCGCAGCACGAAGCATGCGCCGCGGGGAGGGGCGGCCCGATGCTCGAGCGTCCCGCCGTGCGCGCGCGCGATGGTGCGGCTGCTCGCGAGCCCCAGCCCCGTTCCGGCCGGCTTGGTCGTGCAGAACGGATCGAACAGCCGCTGGGCGATCTCCGCAGAGATGCCCGGACCGTTGTCGCAGACCTCGATGAGGATGTCGCCGTCGGGTGCGCGGCTGGTCTTCACCACGACCTCGCGCTGGCCCGCCGGCTGTCCATTGAGCGCCTCGAGCGCGTTGCGGACCAGCGCGAACACGACCTGCTGGATCTGCGCCCGGTCGACGTTGAGCGGGGCTAGCCCGGAAGCCAGTTCGAAGCGGCAGGTCGACTCGTGCAGGCGGGCATCGGAGTCGATGAGGTCCGAGAGCTCGAGGATCAGCGAATTGACGTCGGTGAGCTGCTCGAGCGACTCGCGTGCTCGGGTCAGGCCGCGCAGCCGGCTGATGATGTCCCCGGCCCGCACCGCCTGGGCCGTGATCTGCCGCAACGCATCGCGAACTTCCTCGATGTCCGGGTTGGGCAAACCGAGCAGCCGCTCGCACGCCTGGGCGTAATTGGCGACCGCCGCAAGCGGTTGATTCAGTTCGTGCGCGACCCCGGAGGCCATCTCGCCAACCGCCGCCAGACGCGAGACGTGCATCAAGCGCTCGTGCAGGCGTCGAGTGGCTTCATCGACGCGGATGTTGGATGGATTCATGCAATATGCTCGCATGGGGTGCGCGCGATCGTCTCTACGTATATATCCGAACGCCCGGCGCATGCAGGCCGGTGCGCCGCGGCGGGATCACACGGCGAGGCGCACGAGCCGGGCGATGACGTGCGCATCGGGGCCCGCTGCGCGCGAGAGGTCGTAGCACGTCGCCAACAGCGTGGCCTGCTTGACCGGTGACAACACGGTGCCGGCCGCGCTCAGCTGCCCCTGCACTGCCGCGATCACCGATTCGAGCAGGGCCAGGTCGAGCGGCTGGGCCGCCGGACCGTAGGCCGGGCTCGGATCGCGCAGCACCGGCGCTTCCTCGGGGACGCCCCGGCCCGTGACCAGCCAATCGATGCGCGTCTGTGTGATCTCGCACAGCGCACGCAGGTCCGTCACGCTGGGCTCGGACTGACCGCGCAGCCACTTCCGTACCGCGCTTTCCGAGCGCTGAATCGCCAGCGCCAGCGCGCTGGCGGTACCGAAGTGCGCAATGCGTTGGCGCAGCCGGGCGGGAAATCCGCTGTTGCGCCGGGTATCAGGGTCGGACGTTGACATACCGTACTAATTTACCCGATATTGCACTAAAAGTCACGTGTAAGTTACAAATAGATTGACAAGAACACAAAAGAGATGCAATCTGCATTAAAGTATTTTTCTGCGGAATCATCTCCGGCTCCAACTCCCACTGGAGCGATTCCTGGCAGGCGAACACAGACTGGTGTCCTGATGCGACGATCCTCCCGTGCTGCTCTCCCCGCGCCCAATCGGCTCCAGGAGGCGCTCGCGCGCCTGGGCGAGATTCGCGCGACAGTGGTCGTGGCCGCAGCGGCGCTGCGCCATCAGAACTGCGAGCTGGATGAAGACGTTGCGCGACTGCTGCAATGCAGCGTGGCCGGCGCGATCACCGAGCAGATCGAGCGGTTGCGCCGGCTATAATGCGGGACTGCTCCCCGCCGCCTGATTCGCGCCGGCGACGGACGCGAAAGTGGCGGAACTGGTAGACGCGCTGGACTTAGGATCCAGTGGGGCAACCCGTGAGAGTTCGAGTCTCTCCTTTCGCACCATCCGGCCGGCTCCGGC
>JAJXWE010000297.1 GCA_021781775.1 Pseudomonadota bacterium
TCCGGTGACGGTCATGCACTCCCCGTGCAGCAGACCGGCCTCGAGCAGCCGACGCATCAGCGGCTGGATGCCCCCGATCGCCACCAGCTCGGACATCAGGTACCGGCCGCTCGGCTTCAGGTCCGCCAGCACCGGCACGCGCCGGCCGATGCGCGTGAAATCGTCAAGACTGAGCCTGACCCGCGCCTCGTGCGCGATCGCCAGCAGGTGCAGCACGGCATTGGTTGAGCCGCCGAGGGCGATGACCACCGTAATGGCATTCTCGAAGGACTTGCGCGTCAGAATGTCGCGCGGGCGCAACCCCGCGTGGATCAGGCGCACCACCGCTTCGCCGGCGCGGCGGCAGTCGGCGGTCTTCTCCGCGCTCACCGCTTCCTGCGCGGAGCTGCCGGGCAGAGACAGGCCGAGCGCCTCGATGGCCGAAGCCATGGTGTTCGCCGTATACATGCCGCCGCAGCTGCCGGGTCCCGGGATCGCCGTGCGCTCGACCTCGAGCAGCTGTGGATCGGTGATGGTGCCGGCCGCCCGCGCCCCCACGGCCTCGAACACCGCGACGATGTCGCGCCGCTTCGCCCCGGGACGGATCGTCCCGCCGTAAACGAACACCGCGGGCCGGTTCAGCCGTGCCATGGCCATGGCGCATCCAGGCATGTTCTTGTCGCATCCGCCAACGGCCACGAAGCCATCGAAGCCCTCGGCGCCGACCACCGTCTCGATCGAGTCGGCGATGATCTCGCGCGAGACCATCGAGTAGCGCATGCCCGGCGAGCCCATGGAGATGCCGTCCGAGACCGTGATGGTGTTGAACAGCACGCTCTTGGCGCCGGCCGCATCGACCCCGGCGGCCGCCTCGCGTGCCAGCTCGCCGATGTGCATGTTGCAGGGTGTGACATTTGCCCAGGTCGAGGCGATACCGACCTGCGGCTTGGCGAAGTCCGCGTCGCGGAAGCCGACGGCGCGCAGCATCGCACGCGCCGGAGCGCGAGTGACCCCCTCCACCACCGGCCGCGAATGCTCGCGCGGATCGACTGACTCTTTCATGCTCACGGTCACCTAGTGTTTCGTAGTCTGACGACAGAGACGTGAAAATCCATACCATGACGCGCCAATTCGACGAGTCGTGCCGCGCGGGACGACGAGCCGTGGCGCGCTCATCCGAATCGCTCACGCAGCAACCGGTACAGCGCACGCACGCACTGCGCCTCCGCGCCCACCGGCCGGCCGGGGCGCTCCTTGGCGTTCCACGCGTACAGATCGATGTGCACCCAGTCGGTGCTACTCGTGACGAACCGCTGCAGAAACAGCGCCGCGATGATCGAGCCGGCGAATGGCGTCGATGCAACATTGCCGAGATCAGCGATTTTGCTGGCCAGATCTTCCTCGTAGCCCGGCCACAACGGCATCGGCCAGAGCGGATCGCTCTCCGTCTCGCCGATCTGGCGCAGCCGCTCGGCGAGCGCCGGTCGGTTGCTGTAGAGCGCCGCCACCTCCGGTCCGAGCGCCGTGCGGGCCGCACCGGTGAGGGTCGCCAGATCGACGATGAGCTGCGGACGCTCCTCGGCGGCGGCGGTGAGCGCATCGGCGAGCACCAGGCGCCCCTCGGCATCGGTATTGCCCACCTCGACGCTGAGCCCCTTGCGCGTGGCGAGCACGTCGCTCGGGCGATAGGCGCCCCCGCCGATGCTGTTTTCCACCGCCGGGATCAGCACGCGCAGCTGCAGCGGCGCCTCGAGCCGCATCAGCAGATCGGCGAGCGCGAGCGCACAGGCCGCCCCGCCCATGTCCTTCTTCATCAGGGCCATCGCGCCGGCGGGCTTCAGATCGAGTCCACCGGTATCGAAGCACACCCCCTTGCCGACGAGGGTGACGCGCGGGGCGTCCGGCGCACCCCAGCGCAGGTCGATCAGATGCGGCTCGCGCGCGCTGCCGGCGCCGACGGCGCGCAGCAGCGGAAAGGCGGCAAGTTCACCGCCGCTGAGCACCTGGCAGCGCGCCCCACGCTCGCGCGCGAGCGCCACGGCCGCATCGGCGAGCTCTGTCGGGCCGAGGTCGTTCGGCGGGGTGTTGATCAGGTCACGCGCCAGCGCGCAGGCGGCCGCGGCGGCGGTCGCGTAGCGCACGTCCGCCTCGGGCGGGGCGATCAGCGCTGCCCCGGGCGGCTGCGGCGCATCGAGCCGGTAACGGCCCATGCGATAGCCGCCGAGCAGCCAGCCGAGCACAAAGTGCGTGGCCGCGCCCGGCGCCAGCGGCGTCTCGAGCCGCCACGGCAGCGCCGGCAGCCGCTCCGGCGCCCCGGCGGCATGCCAAGGCCCGAGCTGTGCCGCAGAGGCAAGCGAGCCGAGACCGAGCAGCGCACCGGCCACCCCCTGCTCGCCCGGCAGGGTCAGCACGCGATGCCGTTCGGCCTTGAACGTATGCGCGCGCACCCAGGCGGCGAGCGGCGCACCCCGCTCGGCGAGCCAGCCCTCGAGCTCAGCCTCGCCGAGCAGCCACAGCGGACGGCTCTCGCCGGGATCCCCAGTGAGTAACATTTGGTGCAACACGGCTCGAGCATACCGCCTCGCGCGCGCGCCTCGCCAGGGTGATGCGCGCGAGCGCGCGTTGACAAATGCGCGCCGGTTATGCTCACATCCGTCTCAATCATCTCCACTTTACTCTCGCCCAGGCACCCAAAGCCCGTGGTACCCGCAGCCAACAAGGTCCGACTCCCCACCGCGCCGAGCGCGGCGGCGCTGCTCGGCCGACTGCCGGTACTCCTTCTCGGACTGCTGCTCCTTACGGGCAGCCAGTGCGGGGTGCTCGCAGTCGCCTGAGGACAGACAGGCAGAGCGAGAAAAGACACCAGAACCCCGCACCGGCACCCGCCGCTGCGGGGTTTTTTATGCGTGTTACTGCGTGACTGAATATCTGACATCCAGGCCACGAGGCCGATTTGGAGTATCGAGATGAAGCTGTATTCGCAAAAAGACGTCGACCCGAAGGCCCTGCGTGGGGCGCGCATCGCGGTCATGGGCTATGGCAGCCAGGGCCGCGCGCACGCGCTGAACCTCAAGGACAGCGGCTTTGACGTTGTCGTCGGCGTGCGCAAGGGCGGACCGAGCTGGAAGAAGGCGAAGAAGGACGGCCTCGCGGTCGCCGAGCCGGTCCGCGCCGCCCGCGACGCTGACCTGGTGGCCATGCTGGTGCCCGATCTGGCGCAGAAGTCGCTCTACGAGAGCATCGCGCCGGCTCTGAAGCCGGACGCCGCGCTGCTGTTCGCGCACGGGTTCAACATCCACTTCAAGCAGATCAAGCCACGCAAGGATCTCGACGTGGTGCTCATCGCCCCGAAGGGCCCGGGCGATCTGGTACGCCGCCAGTACCAGCAGGGCCGCGGCGTGCCGTGTCTGATCGCGGTGGCGCAGAATGCCTCCGGCAAGGCGCATGCGCGCGCCCTCGCCTACGCGCACGGCATCGGCGGCACGCGCGGCGGGGTGCTCGAGACCACCTTCGCCGAGGAGACCGAGACGGATCTGTTCGGCGAGCAGGCGGTGCTGTGCGGTGGCGCCACCGAGCTCGTGGTGCGCGGCTGGGAGACGCTGGTCGAGGCCGGCTACCAACCCGAGGTTGCCTACTACGAGTGCCTGCACGAGCTGAAGCTGATCGTCGACCTGCTGCACGAGGGCGGCATCACCAAGATGCACGAGTTCATC
>JAJXWE010000298.1 GCA_021781775.1 Pseudomonadota bacterium
GCAGATCTTCGTCGGCGACGCGCACGTCGGCGGTTGTGACGATCTTTATGCGCTCGATGCCCGCGGCGGCCTCGACAAGCTTTTACAAAGTGGAGTCTGAATCATGGCGAATGAAGCCCCCGGCACCCTGCCGGCCCCCGACGAGGCCAACGGCCCGATCCTGCAGCTGCAGCACGTCTATCTCAAGGACTGTTCCTACGAGGCTCCGAACGGCCCGCGCGGCGATGGCACCTGGAATCCGCAGATCAACCTCGATCTGCAGACCGCGGTGGCGGCGCTGGCGCCCGACGTGCAGGAAGTGGTGCTCACGGTGACCGTCTCGGCGAAGCAGGGCGAGACGACGGCATTCCTGGTCGAGGTCAAGCAGGCCGGTGTATTCCTGCTGCGCAACCTGTCCGAAGAGGACACCAAGCGCGCCGTCGGGGCGATCTGCCCGGGGGTGCTCTTCCCATACGCCCGCGCCCAGGTCTCCCACCTGGTCACGCAGGGCGGCTTCCCGCAGCTGCTGCTGCCGCCGGTGAATTTCGACGCGCTGTACGCGGCGAATCAGAACCCGCAGGGGATGCCGGCCAACCAGCAGGCCAACTGAGCCGCGCGGCCCGCGCCCGATCATGAGCGCCGCATCCGGGAGCGACCGGCCGGTGGCCGTGCTGGGCGCGGGTTCGTGGGGGACGGCGCTCGCAGTGCAGTTCGCGCGCAGCGGCCGACCGACACGCCTGTGGGGCCGCGACCGCGCGCAGATGGAGCTCATGGCCCGCGCGCGCTGCAATGAGCGCTATCTGCCGTCCGGCACGTTCCCCGAGACTCTGCAGGTGCAGCCGGACCTCGGAGCGACGCTCGCGGGCGCCCGGGACGTGCTGATCGCCGTGCCGAGTCACGCCTTCCGGGCGCTGCTCGCGCAGGCCGCCCCGCTGCTCGCGCGCGACACACAGCTCGCCTGGGCCACCAAGGGCTTCGAGCTGACTTCGGGACTGCTGCCGCACCAGGTGGCGCGCGAAGTGCTCGGGCCCGGACGCTCCGTCGCGGTGCTTTCCGGTCCGACGTTCGCCCGGGAGGTGGGTGCGGGCCTGCCGACCGCCATGACGATCGCCTCGAGCGATGCCGCCTTCGCCACATCCCTGGCGCAGGATCTCTCGGCCGACAACTTCCGCGCCTACACCTCGACCGACATCGTCGGCGTCGAGATCGGCGGCGCGGTCAAGAACGTGCTGGCGGTCGGCGCGGGCCTGTCCGACGGGCTGGGCTTCGGCGCCAACACCCGCGTGGCGCTCATCACGCGTGGACTGGCCGAGATGATGCGCTTCGGCGTGGCGCTCGGTGCCCGGCGCGAGACATTCATGGGGCTCGCCGGCCTGGGGGATCTGGTGCTGACCTGCACCGACGATCAGTCGCGTAACCGTCGCTTTGGACTGCTGCTGGCCGCCGGACGCACGCCGGCCGAGGCGCTCGCGGCCATCGGGCAGGTGGTCGAGGGCTACCCGGCGGCACGGGCGCTGCATGAGGTGGCGGCTCGACAGGGCGTCGAGATGCCGCTCAGCGAGAGCGTCTACCGGGTGCTGTACGACTTGGTCCCGCCGCGCGAGGCCGTGCGCGAGCTGATGCGCCGGCCGATCAAGCCTGAAGCGGAGTAACCGGCGTTCAGAGCGCGTGCCAGGCCGCCCGCGCCGCCCCGAACAGCGCCCCGAGCAGCAGCAGCACGAGCGGCGCGGAGGAGAGCGCGAAGCCCAGCGTGCGCGTCTTAGGGTCCTTGACGTAGGCGCGGAAGTACACGAGCCGGCCGATCAGGTACACCACGCCGAGACCGGCGGCCGCGGTGGGACTCAGATAACGCGCGAACAGCCACAGCGCGGGAAGCAGCATCACCAGCAGCTCGAGGGTGTTCATCTGCACCCGGTAATAGCGCTCGAACATGTCGTTGCCGTGGGTCGCCGGGGCCGCCACGCGGTAGGTCTCGCGCGCTTTGCCGACGGCCATGCCGAACGCGAAGAACTGCAGCAGGGCCAGCACGATCACTAGGTGGACGAGCGCCATCGGGGCCTCCAGAGGACGGAGTTCGGGAACGGTTACGGACCCGCGCGGGAGACGGGCGCCGCTATTGTGCCCGCTCGCCGCTCGATGTGCCGCAGGTTCGCGCCGGGGACCCCACTGCACGCGCATCGGCGCGATGGCACAATGGCGCGCATGGAGAAGACCCGGGGCTACGCCCATCGGCTCGACCTGCGCACCGGCCTCACACCGGTCTGGGCGGCGCTCACCGATTCGCGGCTGCTCTCGCAATGGTGTTCGCCCGACGCGGTGATCAGCGCACGGCCGGGCGGGCTGTTCCGGGCACGCGTTGACCGGCTCACCGAACTCGAGGCGTGCATCGATGTCTTCGTCCCGGGCAAACGACTGCGGCTGATCTATCTGCCCTCGCCGGCGCTGCCGCCGGCCGACAGCGCCCTGGTCGATGATTTCATCCTCGAGCCGGCGCGCTCGGGGACCATTCTGCGCTTGCTCGGCTCCGGCGTGCCGGGCGATCCCGAGTGGGACATCCCCTATCTGCGTCAGCGGAGCGGCTGGCAGGCCGCTCTGGTACGCCTGCGGGCACTGCTCGAATCGCTCGACGATGTGGAGGGCGCGTGACCTCATTCATACTGCGCGCGGTGATCACCGCGCTGGGTTTGTGGATCGCAACGCGCTGGGTTCCAGGCATCCGCATCGATGACCCCGGCACGCTGATCCTCGCCGGGCTGCTGCTCGGCATCGTCAACGCCATCGTGCGCCCCGTCGTGATACTGCTGACGCTGCCCTTGACGCTCCTGACGCTGGGCGTATTCCTGCTGGTGGTCAATGCTGCGATGCTCGCACTCGTCGCCTGGATGCTGCCCGGCTTTCATCTCACGGGGGGCTTCTGGAGCGCATTCGAGGCGGCGCTCATCGTCTGGATGGCCGGATGGCTGGCCTCCTGGCTGATCGGGCCAAAGGGGCGCATCCAGATCCACATCCACCGGGATTGAGGTCGTGCCGGCGCGCGCGGGATGCGATAATCGGGGGCCTGCCGGCGCGCCCCGGTCCTGCATTGCGATCATCCCATGATCCCGCCATCGCCAACTCCCGCCGACGCGCTGAAGCTGAAATTCTGCGGCCTGCATCTCGCCTCGCCGATCGTACTGCTGTCTGGCTGCGTGGGCTTCGCCGAGGAGTACACGCGCATCGAGGGGTTCTCCAACCGCGACGCCGGCGCCATCGTCCTGAAGGGCACGACGCTCGCGCCGCGGCTCGGCAATCCCCCGCACCGCGTCTACGAGACACCCGCCGGCATGTTGAACGCGATCGGATTGCAGAATCCCGGCGCGCAGCACGTCATCGAGCGCATCCTGCCCGAGCTCGACTTCAGCGAGACACGCTTCATCGCCAACGTGTCCGGCTCGACGGTCGAGGAGTACGCCGAGGTTACCCGGCTGTTTGATCAATCGCCGATCGACGCCATCGAAATCAACATCTCCTGCCCGAACGTCAAGGAGGGCGGAGTCGCCTTCGGCAACTACCCGGATATGTCTGCGCAGGTGGTGGAGGCCTGCCGGCGCGTCACCGGCAAGCCACTCATCACGAAGCTCTCACCCAACCAGACCGACATCCGCGAGAACGCCCGCCGTTGCATCGAGGCAGGAACGGATGCGCTGGCGGTG
>JAJXWE010000299.1 GCA_021781775.1 Pseudomonadota bacterium
CCGCCCAGCTGATGGCGGCGCTCGAGGCGAGGGGCGGCTGGCGGCGCGAATCACGCGCGAGCGGGTGCTTCTCTATTTTCGATATCGCGTCGAAGGCAGCAACAAAGCACTACCGCTCGGCCTGTTCAGCGCCAACAATATCGGTGGCATGACGCTGCGCGAGGCCCGCGCCAAGGTAGCCGAGTTGACCGCGTTGTTGCGCTCCGGCGTGGCCGACCTACACGCCCACCTACGTCGCCAACGGGAGGCGCGAGAGGCTGAGGCGCGGGCCGCCGAGGAATCCGCCCGGCGGGCTGCTGAGGAAGCCAAGCGGGGCACGCTGGCGCAGCTATGCAAGGCATATGCCGAGCATCTGAAACGGCAGGGTAAGCAGGCCGCAGGCGATGCGGCCAACATTTTCAAGCTACACGTGGTCGAGGCGGATCCGGCGCTGGCCACGCGGCGGGCGGCTAATATCGAGCCGGAACAATTTGCGACCCTCATTGGCCGATTGGTCGAAGCGGATAAAGGCCGCACCGCCGGCAAGCTGCGGTCATACCTGCGGGCCGCCTATCACCTTGCGGCGGCATCGCACACTGACCCGAGCGCGCCGCTTAGCCTGCGGAGTTTTGGCATTCGCGCCAATCCAGTGAGCGGCATTCCCGCACTGGCGAAATTCAACCGCGCACGTGACCGAGTTCTGAACGGCCCGGAGTTCGGTGCGTTCCTAAGGAGGGTCGAGGCGCTGCCAGTCGGTCAGATCCGGGACGCATTGCTGCTCACGCTCTACCTTGGCGGCCAGCGACCCGCGCAGTTGCTCCGGTTGCGAGCGGCGGACGTGGATATGGAAGGCGAGACTTTGACCTTACGTGACCCAAAGGGGAAGCGGTCGCAACCGCGCGTGCACGTGCTGCCGCTCGTTCCCGAGGCGCGGAAGATTGCAGCGCGACTCCTGACCGTCGGCGATGACCGTCTGTTTACCTTGCGACCGGAAACCTTATCCTCAGGCGTGGCAGATCTGTCGACAGCAATGGTGGAAGCGAAAGAGGCGAGGGAGCCATTCCAGTTGCGCGACCTTCGACGGACGTGCGAGACCATGCTGGCGAGTCTGTCAGTTTCATCGGATATTCGCGCGCAGTTGCAGAGTCACGGCTTGGGCGGCATTCAGCACCGGCACTATGACCGACACGATTACGCAAGCGAGAAACGCCGGGCGCTTGAGCTTTGGCGCTCACACCTTAAGGGATTGACGGCAGGCAAGCGCGACAACGTGGTGCCGCTGGTGCGGCCCGCGAGCGCATAACCGAACCCGTCGCGCCTACTCGGGGACTAGCTATCCACGGGGACAAAGCCGGAACCCGTACCGGCTTGGCGCGGCGGACCTGATACGGGCGCGCATAACGGGAGCGCACCATGCCGAACACGCCGATGCGGTTGACGCCGGAGGGAGTGACCCGCTGGCGGCGCAAAGACACCTGGACTATCTACGAGACGGCCTTTCTGCTCTGTGGATACGAGCCGCCCGCCGATATGCGAGCGGAAAGACAGACCCCCGATGAGGTCCGCGAGGCAGCCGAGAACATGGGGCGCGCACGGATCGCGGGACACCTGCGCACCATTGGACCCGAGGATGACAACGGGCGCAAATTCATGCTCCGCCAGCGCGACGTGATCGCATGGGCTGCCCGCAATTTCCCAGAATTCCCGTTCAATCCGAATCCTACGGCGCGACCGCGGCACACAGGCGTTCTGCCTCAGATAGTGCTGCCTGCCGACACGCTCATCGTGCCAACGATGGAGGTTGCGGCGCTGATCGCGCAGGCGTTTCATCCTCACGCCGACCCCTCGAGCACTGAATATCAAGCTGCTCTGCGCTCGCATGCTCGAATGCTGAACACGGCGGCGCGCGAGGGAGCTGTGCAGGTTATCTCATACCACGGCGAATCAATCCAAATTACAACCGAGGAAGCCACCGGCTGCGCTGGCGCATTCCTGAGCGTGGCCGAGCTCGAGCGCTACCTGGCTGAGCTGCAGGTGCCTATCGCATTGCGCACTGGTGAACTTGCGGCGCAAAAGCCTGGGCATGCGAAACGCGCGCTGACGGTAAGCGAGCAACACGCCGATACCGTGCTGGAAGCGATCCGCGCTGCTGGCTATGAGCCGATGGCGCTCCCGAAGCGCGAAATTGGTCGGAGATGGGTTAAGGCGATTGTACGGAAGAGGTGCACGCAATTGACCCAATCGCAATTCAAAAAAACATGGGAACGCCTTAACGCGATGGGCGCGATTGCGGAGAGCGCTAATCCTGCCGACCACGACGCTCCCGAAAAATAGGAGCCGAGGTGCGGCTTGCGTGTATTGACTGAACTCGCGATTCTGGAGATTCTGAGCGCCGCGCCAGATCGTACGGAAAGGAGATGCAAGGTGCGAACCCTCACCGTCGGTGCCGTAGTGATATCTGCGTTTTTAGCTGCTTGTGCGCACGCGCAGGGTTGCCTCAGTGAAAGCCCGCAGGATTGTTTGCGGAATGCGGAAAATAGCGGGTTTCGACTCTCTCGAAATTACCCGGACAACACTATCGATTCGCAGCTCGCGGGGAGCACCCAGGTTGACGTGAACGGCCATCGTATCGCGCGCGACACCCATATTTCCTTAGTGGGCACCATTCGTGGCGAATCCGGCGTGCATACTCTCGGCATCATGGTCGGCGAGAACGGACTCGTGATCTCGGCCTCCATCACCCTCGCCGGCAATCCGTTGCTGGCACAAGCGGCTTCCGAATACGCAGTGACCGGCCTGTATCCGGCAACCCGAATATTGTTCGGGTCAGTCTGTGCCGCGTCTCCGCTCGAGGTCTATCGGTTCTTCGAGAACACAGTTAAACCGAGTGTCGTCTGGCACAAGAAAGAGACGGACTTTACCGATCGCGGTGCATCGACCACTTCGATGCAGGACGCGACCAACGTGCCGTTTTGTGGCGAAAAACTCGATTTCATGAGCGAGTCTGGCGTCGACACGGAACAGATCAGCTACCGTAACCCCGACGGCATCTATCAGGTCGAAACGCTAACGGCTCACACATAATCTGCGGTTAACCCCCCCCCTCGATGGAGCGACGATGTGAGCGCTGGCTGAAGAGCAACACTAAAGACTTCGGCACGATGGACTTGTCGAGGCGCGCTGACCCTACCCACCACGACGCTCCCCAAAAATAGGGGACGGGGTACGGTTGAAAGGGGCACGGTACGGTGCCGCATTGTTCGCATCGAGCCGCAATAACGCGGCGCGATTGGAGCGAACAAAATGCTGTTGAAGGATCACGAAGTTGCTGCGCGCCTCGGCTGCGCTCGCAGCACAACCTGGGAAATGGTGCGCGATGGTCTACTGACCAAACCCGTACGGCGCGGCCTGAAATGGTCCCGCTGGCCATCCTCAGAGATCGAGTGCGTCGAGGCAGCAATTATCAGCGGCGTGAGCGACGATGAGCTACGCCAACTGGTGCGCGAACTCTTGGCGGCGCGCGCCGCCGGTAGGGGAGCCGCATGAGCGCCACGACCGCAGTACCGCACGCCGGGATTGCTGAACGTCCGTTCACGGGTAACGACGTGATCGGGCAATTCCGCGCGGCGATGTTGGCCGCCGGCATCACGCCGCCGGACGTCATCAATGCCGATTTGC
>JAJXWE010000300.1 GCA_021781775.1 Pseudomonadota bacterium
GCCGCAATGCACCGCACCGTCGAGCGGATCCGCCGCTGGTCCACGATGCCGATCGCGGTGCAACTCGCGCATGCCGGACGCAAGGCCTCGACCGAAGCGCCTTGGAAGGGCGGACATCAACTCGCAGCGACGGATCCGAATGGTTGGCAGACCGTCGCCCCCTCGGCGCTGCCATTCGCCACGGGGCAGGCGCCCCCGACCGCACTCGATCGTGACGGTCTGCGCACAGTGCGCGATGCATTTGCGGCCGCCGCGCGCCGTGCCGGACGCATCGGCCTCGATGCGGTGCAGATCCATGCGGCGCACGGCTACCTGCTGCACCAGTTCCTCTCCCCGCTGGCAAACCGCCGGAGCGACGAATACGGCGGGTCCCTGGAAAATCGGCTGCGCTTTCCGCTGGAGGTCTTCGCGGCCGTCCGCGAGGCATTCCCCGCCGATCGACCGGTTTCGGTGCGTGTCTCGGCAAGCGACTGGCTCGAGGGTGGCTGGGATCTGCAGCAAAGCATCGCCCTCGCCGGGCGGTTGCAGGAACTCGGCTGCGATGCGCTCCACGTCTCGAGCGGCGGGCTGCATCCTGCTCAGCGGATCCCCGTCGGGCCCGGCTACCAGGTGCCGCTCGCACGCGCCATCAAAGCCGCCGTGCGCATGCCGGTCGTCGCCGTCGGTCTGATTACCGGTTACGAGCAAGCCGAGACGATCGTCGCCACCGGGGATGCAGACCTGATCGCTCTGGCGCGTACGATTCTCTACGACCCGCGCTGGCCATGGCACGCCGCGGCGCACCTCGGTGCGCACGTCCGCGCGCCGAGTCAGTACCTGCGCTGCGAGCCTGCGCGCCTGCGCGGACTGTTCGAGACGAACTGACTTCGACGGCCGTTACACGGATACATTGGGGTCGTACCAACCCTCCGGCGGCGCCACCTGAGACGTCTGCGGCGGCCCCCAGGAGCCGGGTTCATAGGAATGCACCGGCGTGTCGGCCTTGAGCACCGGATCGACGATGCGCCAGGCCTCCTCCACGTAGTCCTCGCGTGCGAACAGCGTGCGATCACCCGACATGGCATCGGTGAGCACCCGCTCGTAGGCGTCCATCTCGTTGCCCCCCTCGTGCCGGCTCGCCAGCAACTCGTTCGTCTGGCCAATGCCGAGCTCGGCATCGTCCATGACATTCAGGCCGATGGCCATTTCGTTCTGCGGACTGATCCGAAAGCGGAAGTAGTCGTGCTGCGGCGTGCACCCCGGATACACCGCCGGCGGCCTGCGCAGGTGCGCGACCACCTCGGTGCAGGTCACGGGCAGCGATTTGCCGGAGCGGATATAGAACGGCACGCCCTGCCAGCGCCAATTGTCGAGAGACAGGCGCAGCGCGGCGAAGGTCTCGGTCCGTGATCCCGCCGCTACGCCCGGCTCGTCGAGATAGCCGCGGAACTGACCGCGCACCAGGTCAGTCGGCGTCACCGCCGGGATTGCCTTGAGCACCTTCACCTTCTCGTCGCGGATCGACTCGCTGTCGGTGCGCGCCGGGGGCTCCATGGCGAGATTGGCCAGCACCTGGAACAGGTGATTCTGCACGACGTCGCGCACCGTGCCGATCGGATCGTAGAACGCTCCCCGCCCCTGGATGCCGAAGTTCTCCGCCATCGTGATCTGCACGCTCTTGATGTAATCGCGGTTCCAGAAAGCCTCGAGCAGTGCGTTGGTAAAGCGGAAGAAGACCATGTTGTGTACCGGCCGCTTGCCGAGGTAATGGTCAATGCGAAAGATGTGCTCCTCGTCAAACGAGCCGAGCAGGATCTGGTTGAGCGCACGCGCCGACTGCAGATCCCGACCGAAGGGCTTCTCCACCACCACCCGGGTGCCACCCTGGGTGCAACCGGCCTGCGCGAGCTGCTCGACCACTTTGCCGAACAGCGATGGCGGGATCGCGAGGTAGTGCGCCGGCCGATGCGCCCCATCGAGCAGTTTGCGCAGCGCTTGGAACGTCGCCGGGTCGGCGTAATCGCCATCCACGTACGACAGGAGCGAAGTCAGCTTGGCGAACGCCTCTGGGTCGACGCCGCCGCCATGCTTCTCCAGGCTGTCGCGTGCACGCTCGCGCAGCTGTTCGATGCTCCATCCCGCCTTGGCCACGCCGATCACCGGCACCGAAAGCGTGCCGCGCTTGATCATTGCCTGCAGCGCCGGAAAGATCTTCTTGTGCGCCAGGTCGCCGGTGGCGCCGAAGAAAACCAGCGCGTCGCTATGCGTATCGTTCACAGGAAACTCCTTCAGCCGTGACTCACTTCTCCGGCTTCTCGAGATGGCCGCCGAAGCCGTAGCGCATTGCCGAGAGGACCTTCGCCTGGAAGTCCGCCTCGCCGCGCGAGCTGAATCGCTCGTACAGCGCGGTCGTCAACACCGGCGCCGGCTGGCCCTCGTCGATCGCGGCCTTGATGGTCCAGCGGCCCTCGCCGGAGTCGGACACGTGGCCGGCGAATCGGGCGAGCTGCGGGTCGCTGCACAGCGCGCCTGCCGTCAGGTCGAGGAGCCACGAAGCGATCACGCTGCCGCGCCGCCAGACCTCGGCGATGTCCGGCAGATTCAGGTCGTACTGGTAGTGCTGTGGATCGCGCAACGGCGTCGTCTCCGCATCGATCTCCGTCGCGCGCTTGCCGACGTTGGCCGCCCGCAGGATACCGAGCCCTTCGGCATACGCGGCCATGATGCCGTACTCGATGCCGTTGTGAACCATCTTGACGAAGTGACCGGCACCGTTCGGGCCGCAATGCAGATACCCCTGTTCGGCGCTACCCGGCGTGCCCTTGCGGCCGGGCGTGCGCGGGATGGCACCGACCCCGGGGGCGAGCGTCGCGAGGAGCGGATCGAGCCGCATCACTGCCGCCTGCTCACCGCCGATCATCATGCAGTAGCCGCGCTCGAGACCCCACACGCCTCCGCTCGTGCCGACATCCACATAGTGAATGCCCTTGCCGCCGAGCGTCTGCGCGCGACGAATGTCATCGACGTAGTACGAGTTGCCGCCATCGATCACGATGTCGCCCTTGCCCAGCAGCGGCACCAGGTCCGCGAGCGTGTCGTCGACGGCGGCAGCCGGAACCATCAACCAGATGGCGCGCGGCGCGGCGAGCTTCTGCACGAACTCCGCCAGCGTGACCGCTCCGACGGCCTTCTCCTTGGCCAGTTCGGCGACCGCGGCGGCCGATCGGTCGTACACCACGCACTCGTGGCCACCCCGCAGGAGGCGCCGCACCATGTTCGCCCCCATGCGCCCGAGTCCGATCATTCCGAGTTGCATGCATCGCTCCTTTTCTGACTACAGCGGTCGTGCGACGCCACGTGGCCGCGGCCGAAGTCGCGCGACACCGCTTCCGGGTGGCTAACCTGCGCCCCTCATCTTGCGGTAGCGAGTGATCAGGTTGTTCGTCGAGCTATCGTGCCGCAGCGTCTTCGCCGCCGGACTCTCGAGTTCCGGAATGATGGCCTGCGCCAGCGCCTTGCCGAGCTCGACGCCCCACTGATCAAACGAATTGATGTTCCAGATGACGCCCTGGGTGAACACCGCGTGCTCGTAGAGAGCGACCAGCCGACCGAGCGTCTCCGGTGTCAGCCGGTCGGCGAGAATGGTGTTCGACGGACGGTTGCCCTCGAATACC
>JAJXWE010000301.1 GCA_021781775.1 Pseudomonadota bacterium
AATCCGCCCGCCGCTGACGATCTGGCGCGGCAGAGAACGCGGCCCGGATTCATGCGGCTTATACGTAATTTTTGCATCATCGCTCATGTCGATCACGGCAAGTCCACGCTCGCCGATCGATTCATCCAGTTCTGCCGCGGGCTCGAAGAGCGCGAGATGCAGTCCCAGGTGCTCGACTCCATGGACCTGGAGCGGGAACGGGGCATCACCATCAAGGCGCAGAGCGTCACGCTCTACTACGACGCCGACGACGGCCAGCGCTATCAGCTGAACATGATCGACACACCGGGGCACGTGGACTTCTCCTACGAAGTGTCCCGTTCGCTGGCGGCCTGCGACGGCGCGCTGCTCGTGGTGGATGCTTCCCAGGGCGTCGAGGCGCAGAGCGTCGCGAACTGCTACACGGCGATCGAGCAGGGCCTTGAGGTGCTGCCGGTCATCAACAAGATCGATCTGCCCTCGGCCGACCCGGAACGCGTGATCCACGAGATCGAGGAGATCATCGGCATCGAGGCCAGCGATGCGCTGCGCGTCAGCGCCAAGACGGGCGAGGGCGTCAAGGCGCTGCTCGAGGAGCTGATCCGGCGCATTCCCGCCCCACGCGGCGACCCGGAGGCACCCCTGCAGGCGCTCATCGTCGATTCCTGGTTCGACAACTACGTGGGTGTGGTCTCGCTGGTGCGCGTGGTCAACGGTCGTCTCGCCACCGGAGAGAAGATCCGCGTGGTCTCCACGGGGCGGGCACACAACGTCGATCGGCTCGGGCGCTTCACGCCGAAGCCGGTGGTCGAGCAGCGCCTGGCGACCGGTGACGTCGGGTTCATCGTCGCCGGCATCAAGGAGATCGACGGCGCGCCCGTCGGCGACACCATTACGCTCGAGAGCCGGCCGGCGCAGACGGCGCTGCCGGGCTTCCGGCAGATCAAGCCACGGGTGTTTGCGGGCTTGTTTCCGGTGAACTCCGAGGACTACGAGAACTTCCGCGACGCGCTGGCGAAGCTGCGCCTGAACGACTCGGCGCTGCACTACGAGCCGGAGGTCTCCGGAGCACTCGGATTCGGTTTCCGTTGCGGCTTCCTCGGACTGCTGCACATGGACATCGTGCAGGAGCGGCTCGAGCGCGAATATCACCTGGACCTGGTCACCAGCGCCCCGACGGTGATCTACGAGGTCGCGCGCACCGACGGCGAGGTGCAGTACGTCGACAACCCGGCCAAGCTTCCCCCGCTCAACGAGATCGATGAGATCCGCGAGCCGATCATCACCGCAAATATCCTCGTGCCGCCCGATCATGTCGGGTCGGTGCTGCAGCTGTGCACCGAGAAGCGCGGCGCGCAGAAGAAGATGCTCTACCTCGGCACACAGGTCTCGCTGCAGTACGAGCTGCCGCTGGCCGAGGTGGTGCTCGATTTCTTCGACCGGTTGAAGTCGGTGAGCCGCGGCTACGCCTCCTTCGACTATGAGTTCTCGCACTTCCAGGCCGCGCCGCTCGTGAAGCTCGACATCCTGATCAACGGCGAGCGGGTCGATGCGCTGTCGATCATCGTGCACCGCGACAGCGCCTATCAGCGCGGCCGCGAGCTGGTGGACAAGATGCACGAGCTGATCCCGCGGCAGATGTTCGAGGTCGCCGTGCAGGCGGCGATCGGCAGCGCGATCATCGCGCGCGCCACGGTCAAGGCGCTGCGCAAGAACGTGCTCGCCAAGTGCTACGGCGGCGACATCAGTCGCAAGCGCAAGCTGCTCGAGAAGCAGAAAGAAGGTAAGAAGCGCATGAAACAGCTCGGTCGGGTCGAGATTCCGCAGGAAGCGTTCCTCGCCGTGCTCAAAGTGGGCCGTAAGTAGCGCACCGGTCCGATGTCCCGCGCGACCCGTCCCCCGCCCACGCGCCCCGGCGCGATCGTTGCCCGCCTCAGAGTGTCCCTGGAGTTCACATGCCCGCGTTCGTGATGCAGCTGATCGTCATTCTCGCCTGGCTGGCGATCCCGGTGGGCGTGCTGTGCGTGATCGATGACTGGCTGTACCGGCCACGGCGCATGCTCGCACCCGAGCCGCCGCCCGATCCGCCATTCATCGCCCTGTGCTATCGGCTGCTGCCGGTGCTGTTGGTGGCGGTGGTGGTGCGCCTGCTGCTCGCCGCGGCGGTGAACTTCAGCGGCGTGCTGCTCATCATCTGTGCCGTGACCGGCATCGTCTGGCTGATCGACGCCAGCGTGCTCGCCCGGCGGCGCCTGGCGATGGCGCGGCTCGCGGGCCGCGACCCGGCCCAGCTGCCCGAGCCGGTTACTGTCGATTACGCGCGCAGCTTCTTCCCGGTGGCGCTCGCGGTAATCGTGGTGCGCGCCTTCATCGTCGAGCCGTTCCGCATCCCCTCCGACTCGATGATGCCGACGCTGCTCGATGGCGATTTCATCGTGGTGGAGAAGTTCGCCTACGGGCTGCGTCTGCCCGTGACCCATACCAAGATCCTCAACACCGGCGAGCCGCAGCACGGCGATGTGGTGGTGTTCCGCCCGCCGCTGCATCCGACCCAGGACTGGATCAAGCGCGTGGTGGGACTGCCGGGCGATCACGTGGTGGTGCGCGATGACCGTCTGACCATCAACGGCAAGCCCATTCCTCTCACGGTGACCGGCACCTACCACGACGGCTGCTACCAGAACATGCAGCTCGCCACGGAGAATCTCGGCGCGCACGTGCACCAGGTGCTGCTGTGCCCCGTGCCGCTCGTGGTCACCCTCGATCCTCTGCCGGGCTGTCCGCGCTCGGACGCGCGCAGCTACATCTGCGGGGGCGAACCGCCGCCGGATGCGTTCGTGCTGCGCAAGAAGGGCCTCGACGCCACGGTGCCGCCGGGGGAATATGTCATGATTGGTGACAACCGTGACAACAGCGACGACAGCCGGTTCTGGGGTTTCGTGCCGGAGCAGGACCTGGTCGGCAAGGCGACCTATATCTGGTTCAATTGGGACATCCATCGTAAGGGCGGACCGATCTGGAGTCGGATCGGCATGAAGATCAAGTGACGGAGGGTGTGGCGATGCGCCGAGAACGCGGAATCACTCTGATCGGCTGGCTGGTGCTGCTGACACCGTTCGCCGTCTGCCTGTATGCCGGGATGCGCCTGGCGCCGGTGTACTTGAACTACCTGAAGGTCTCGCGAACGCTGCAGGCGCTACCCGGGCAGTTTCAGACCGGTGGGGCGAGCGTGTTCACCATCCAGTCGGCGATCTCACGCCATTTCGAAATCAACAGCGTCAGCTATCCGACCGTGCGCGACATCTCCATCCAGCGCTCGGGGTCGGGCTATCAGGTGCAGGCGGCCTACTACGACTACGCGCCGCTGTTCGCGCACATCACGCTGCGCGTGGAGTTCGACAAGTCGGTGCTCGTGAACGGCGGTGGATAGCGCGCAGTGGCCCGAGCGCTGGCTGCGCACGCAACTCGACTACGCACCGCGCGACCTGACGCTGTTCCAGGCCGCGCTCACGCACCGCAGCGCGGCCGGTCCGAATAACGAGCGGCTGGAGTTCCTCGGCGACGCGGTGCTGAACCTGGTGGTGGCGCGCGACCTGTACCGGCGCTTCCCCTCGGCCAGCGAGGGTGACCTCAGCCGGCTGCGTGCCCGGCTGGTCAGTGCCGAGCCTCT
>JAJXWE010000302.1 GCA_021781775.1 Pseudomonadota bacterium
CGGCGCCGATGGCCTCCCCGCTGAGCGCGTAGCCCGTGCGCACCAGGAAACAGCGGCCGATGCCGGCCGCCCGCCCGGCCTGCACGTCGGTGAGCCGGTCACCCACCAGGAACGAGCCCGCCGGATCGAGATCGAGCGCGCGGATGGCCTTCAGCAGCATACCCGGCGCCGGCTTGCGGCACTCGCACGCGCGCCGGTATTGCGCGAGCGGCGCATCAGCCAGGTGCGGGCAGTACTCGATCGCATCCAGCGTGACGCCCTCGCCGCGCAGGCGCTCGCGCACCTGATCGGTCAGGCGCTGGTAGTCCGCCTCGGTGTACAGGCCGCGGGCGATGCCCGACTGGTTGGTCACCACCACCCGGCGATAGCCGGCGCGCTCGAGCGCGCGCAGCGCCTCGATCGCGCCCGGCAGGAACACGAAGTCCTCGATCCGGTGGACGAAGGCTCGTTCCTCGTTGAGCACCCCGTCGCGGTCGATGAAAGCCGCGCGCCGGCTCATGCGCCCCGGATGCGCTCAACGAGAGCGGTCGTGGAGTAACCCGTGACGAAGGGAATCGCGAGCGAGCGGCCGCCCCAGGAGCGCATCAGGCGCGTCTCCTCCAGGCTCTCCATGTCGTAATCCCCGCCCTTGACGTAGAGATCCGGGCGGCAGCGCGCGAGCAGCTCGCAGGGAGTCTTCTCGTCGAACAGCGTCACGAATGACACGCTCTGGAGGGAGGCGACGACGATGAGCCGGTCGAGTTCGGCATTGAGCGGCCGGTCCGGACCTTTGCCCTGCAGGCGGGCCGAGGCGTCGCTGTTGATGGCCACCAGCAGAGCCGCACCGAGCTCGCGCGCGGCGGCCAGATACGTCACGTGCCCGCGATGCAGCACATCGAACAGGCCGTTCGTGAACACGAGCGGGCGGGGCCACTGCCGAGTGGCCACCTCGGCATGGGGAATTATTTTCTGGTGCAGGCTCTGCGGTAGTTCCGTCATGAACCGATGAGTGTCATATCAATGGTGTGAGTGCTGCATGATCGCGCAGCCAGCACGGTGGCGCCAGCGCGCCTCAACGCGCTGGCCGAAGTCGATCCAGACCCACTCTCCTCGGCGCAACCCCGCCGCGGCTATGCCGGACGTTGCGGGAGCAGATCTTGCAGCGCATAAAGCGCCTTTTGCGGAAAGCGCTCCAGCGGATAGTACTGCGTGATAATGCGCAGCGCCTGCTCGTAGGAGCGGACGTCGAGCAGACGAAGCAGGAACCGGACATCCTCCTCATCATGGAACTCCGCTCCGATGCGCATGGCCAGGCATTTCATCGCGAGCAGGTACTGCGGTTGTGCCGTCATCACTCTAAGGTGGTCGAGCTCGAGAAAGGGAGCGAACTCGCCTTGGGCGCTCATGAAGCCCTTCACCGCGTCATTGAGCCAGTGCGCCTCGACTCCGGCCTTGCCGGCCGAGCGGGCAGCCGCCTCGCGGACCTTGTCCGGCGGCCGGAAGAAGGCATCGACATCCCTCGTTGAGACACGCGCGCCGTACGCCAGGCACATGACAGCGCCGCCCACGAGGAAAACCTCGCCAACGGTATCGGTGTGACGCAGTTCATCGTTCAGAAGCCCGAACAGACGGCGGATATCCGCCTGGCTCAGCGCCGTCATCTGACGCCTACACCTGTTCGCCGACGCTCGAGTCGATGAAGATGCTGCGCCGGCGGAAGGGCGCTGGCGAGTGCGATAGCAGGTACAGGCGCAGCGAAGGCAGCGCCGAGCCGAATACCGGCGCCGGCAGCGCCTCGATGCTCCGGGTCCACGCCGGCACGGGCAGGCAACGCGTGTTGCAGACCGTCTCGATCATGGCTGCGACATAATTGGCGAGAAATGGCGAAAGCGTGGCTTGCGGTGCAGCGGCGACGGCCTCGCGTAGTTCCGCGGCGGTGAGGCCCGAGAGCAGCGAGTTGATCTCTGCAAGCGCGAAGGAGGGCTCTGCGGCTCCGCTCAGCACCATGACAGCCTCCTGAAACGCAGCCGCAGGCGCCGGGAGCACGCGGCTCAACACGTAGGCCGACATGTCCATGCCCGCACGCCGGGCTGCGCGGCGGATCGCCGACTTTTCCGCCTCGGACACGCGCAGTTGCAGTTGCGAGAGCTTGGCGGGCCGATTCATGGCCCTAGCATCTGGTGGATCGCTCATTTTGTCAATACATACGTATTGACATCTTTGGCCCCACAGAGGCAGCTCGACACCCGCCGCCGGGTGGTGATCGCCCCCCTCGGAATGGGCGCATACTTGGCTCCGTCGCACAGAGGATGGGTGTCGCAGGCAGTGGCCCGGACATTCTCGTCAATCCCACCCCACGTAACGATCTGCGCGATCCGGTCAGCCCTGCCCCACCAGCCACTCGGCGTAGCGACGCACCCCGGCATCGACGTCGGCGAACGCCACGTCGCAGCCGCTCGCGCGCAGCGCGGTGAGATCCGCCTGGGTGTGACACTGGTACTTGCCGATCAGCGCCTGCGGGAATGGCACGTACTCGATCAGGCCGGCCTCGACCTGTTCAGGCAGCGTGAGCGCCGGCTCGCCGCGCGCCGCGCGCGTCGCGTTGATCGTGGCATGGGCGACATCATTGAACGGCTGTGAGCGCCCTGAGCCGACGTTGAAGATGCCGCTGCGCTCGGGATGGCGCAGGAACCACAGATTCACCGCGACCACGTCCTCGACGTAGACGAAATCCCGCGTCTGCTCGCCCGGACCGTAGCCACCGTACTCGCCGAACAACTTCACCTTGCCCTGTTCGCGCAACTGCTCGAGATGGTGGAACGCGACCGACGCCATGCGTCCCTTGTGCTGCTCGCGCGGACCAAAGACATTGAAATAGCGGAACCCGGCCACCTGGTGGCGCGCCGTGCCGAGCATGCGCCGCACGACGTTGTCGAACAGCAGCTTCGAGTAGCCGTACACGTTGAGCGGTCGCTCACACTCGGGCGACTCGCGAAACCCGCCGCTCGCGCCGTAAGTGGCCGCCGAGGAGGCGTAGAGCAGCCGCACGCCCTGAGCCTGGCAGGCATCGAGCAGGCGCTTGGAGCAGCGGTAATTGGTCTCCAGCATGTAGCGCCCGTCGTGCTCCATGGTGTCGGAGCAGGCGCCCTGGTGCAGGACCGCATCGACCCGGCCGAGCTCACCGCGCTCGAAGCGCGCGTAGAACTCTTCCCGATCGAAGTAATCGGCGAGTTTCGTCCCGAGAAGATTGCGGTACTTCATGCCCTCGGTCAGGTCATCCACGGCGATCACCTGATCGATGCCGATGGCGTTCAGACCGTGCACCAGATTGCTGCCGATCATGCCGGCAGCGCCGGTCACCACGACTCTCACGTGAACAACTCCTCGTAGCTGGCGGTGGCCGTGCCGAACTTGCCGACCACGATGCCGCCGGCGCGGTTGGCAATCGGCATCGCCTCGCGCAGACTCAGCCCCGCGGCGAGCATCGCCGCGACCGTGGCAATCACGGTGTCCCCGGCGCCGGTGACGTCGAATACTTCACGGGCCTGCGCGCCGATGCGCACGTGACCGTGCGCATCGAACAGCGACATCCCCTCCTCGCTGCGCGTCAGCAGCAGCGCATCGAGCCGATGAACGCGGCGCAGGTTGCCGACCCGCTCCTCGAGC
>JAJXWE010000303.1 GCA_021781775.1 Pseudomonadota bacterium
GCTGATCGGCGGCGTCGCCGCGGCGGCGATCACCGGAGCGACGTTGACTCTGGGGGCGATGGTGGGCTTTGTCGCGCTGTTCGGCATGGCCGCGCGGAACACCATTCTGTTGGTCTCTCACTACGACCATCTCGTGCGTGCCGAGGGGCAGACCTGGGGGCTGGAGGCCGCACTGCGCGGCTCCGAGGAGCGGCTGACGCCGGTGCTGTTGACGGCACTGTTGACCGCGTTGGCGCTGCTGCCGGTGGCGATACAGCTGCACCAGCCGGGCCACGAGATCGAAGGACCCATGGCAGTCGTGATCCTCGGCGGACTGGTGTCCTCGACCATCGTCAGTCTGCTTCTGGTGCCGCCGTTGGCGGCGCGTTGGCTCAATCCCGCTGGCACGAGCAGCGAGTGACGCTACGGGACCGAGCCGCGGGCCCAAGCGTGCCGGCAGTGCATCCCGGTCCTTTTTCGGCTGTAGCGGATCACCGACAGACTGCGCTTCGCGGGCCCGAGCTGTCATAATGATTTGATGAGAACCTCCGTCGTCCGCCTCACGCTCACCGCATGTTTGGCGCTCGCCGCCAGCGCGTGTTCACTGTTCCCGCCGGTGCCGCGACCGGTGCCGCCGGCCCCGCCGCCGAAGGTGGTCCCGCCACCCCCGCCACCGCTGCCGTTGCCGGTTCAGACGGAGAAGTTCGAGCTTGCGCCTGGTCAGACCGTCGTCGGACACGTGCAGGTCGTGAAGGTCCTCAAGGGACAGACCCTGACCGACATCGGCCGGCGATTCAATCTCGGCTACCGGGAGATGACGCGCGCCAATCCGGGCGTCGATCCGTGGATTCCGGCGGTGGGTACACCGGTCGTGCTGCCCACGCAGTTCATTCTTCCGGATGCGCAGCAGCGCGGCATCGTCGTCAATCTCGCGGCGATGCGTCTGTATTATTTCCCCCCCCACAAGCGAGGTGAGCCGCAGGTCGTCATCACTCATCCTGTCGGTATCGGCCGGCGTGGCTTCGTGACGCCGCAGGGCGTGACGCATGTGCTGTGGCACGAAAAGGACCCGGTATGGCGTGTGCCGCCGTCGATCCTTGCCGAGCACGCCAAGGAGGGGGCGCCACTGCCGCCAGTCGTCGGGCCGGGGCCCGACAACCCGCTGGGCAACTATGCGCTGCACCTGGGCTGGCCGGGTTACCTGATCCACGGCACGAACAAACCGGTCAGCGTCGGCTTTCGGGTGAGCCATGGGTGCGTGCACCTGTTCCCCGAGGATATCAAGCAGATCTTCTACATGGTGCCGAACGGTACGCAGGTGCGAGTCGTCAACCAGCCGTATCTGTTCGGCTGGCGCAACGGCAGGCTCTACTTTGTCGCCTACGGCCCGCTGAAGGGCGACCGGCGGCCGTGGCGGAAGCGCTGGCGCCATCTTCTGCCGACTCTGCTCACCCACGCCGAGCGCGTGGCGCTGTGGAAGCATCATCAGCGGATCGACTGGACCCGGGTCGGACAGCTCGTCGCCGCGCCGCGGGGCATCCCTGTGGCGGTGTCAGGGTCGGACAGCGAGGGTCTCAATCAGGTCCTCGTCGCCGCGGCGCGGGTGCAGAATCAGCTGCCCGCCGGCTCCACCTGGAACGGCAAGACGGATCTGCCGCTCACCAACGCGCAGTTCCGCAAGATCGATGCTCAGGTGATGACGCCGCAGCAGAAGAAGGCACTGCAGGCCGTCGATGATCTGCCGGGAGCACCGCCGGCGCACCGTGTCTCCTCCTGCGCCCCGTCCAGTGCCTGCAGCGGGGCGGGGACGCCGGACGGTTCGTCCGCCAAGACGAAGGCCTCGCAGGCGACGCCAAGCGGACCCTGAGCCGCGCAGTCGCGCAACCGAGCGGGCATTCTGGTACTCCCGGGTGGCCGCAAGTGAGCGCCCGGGAAGTGGGGCCGGGGCAGGCCCGAACGCGGCGATGCGTGGGACGGCGGATCACGCGCGCCTGCGGACGCGGCCCGGTGCGCGACGCCGGGTGCTGGAGGCGGACTCGGCCGATCCGGGCGGCCTCAGCGGGGCGGCCGGCTCAGCCAGTCGAATTTCCTCCAGCAGCGAGCCGATCCGCTCCGCATCGCGCGGGGTTGCCGGGTTGTAGACCACCAGGCTGAGGTCCGTTCGCCCGTCGACCGCGAAGGTCGAGTACTCGAATGCGATCGGCCCGAGCAGCGGGTGGCGAATGCGCTTGATGGCCTCGCCGTGGGCGCCGTGCACCTCGTTGTCCTGCCACATGGCCTTGAACTCGGGACTTGCCCGGCAAAGCTCATCGATGAGCGGTTCGACTTCCGCCGCGGCACCCGCGCGGGTGGACTCGAGGCGGAAGGTGCCCAGTACCGAACGTGCGACACTTTCCCAGTCGTATTGAGTGCGCCGAGCGCGCGGGTCGAGAAAGATCCAGCGCAGGATGTTGCGCCGCGCGAGCGGCAGCGAACCGTAGTCCATCAGCACCACCGTTGCCGCCCGATTCCATGCGACCACGTCCCAGATCGCGGTCCGGATCACGGCCGGGCTCGGATCCAGCGAATCCAGAACGCGTTGCAGCCGCGGCGTCACGTCCTCGCTTCTGCGGTAGCGTGCCTCGGGCGGACGGCCGAGCGCGAGCAGGAACAGATGCTCGCGCTCGGCGTCCGTCAGCATCAGGGCGCGCGCAATCCGCTCGAGCACCTCGGCCGACGGCGCCCCGCCGCGGCCCTGCTCGAGCCACGTATACCAAGTTGGGCTGATGCTCGCCCGCCGGGCCACCTCCTCGCGGCGCAGGCCGGGCGTCCGGCGCCGCGCCGCGCTCAGCCCGAAGGCGGCCGGGTTGAGCTGCATGCGGCGTTGCTTGAGGTAGGCCCCGAGGCGATTCCCGGCGGCGGATCGGTTCATCATGGTGTGCATTATACCCTGATAACGTCACTACTTTACCAGGATGACCGGCGGCGCCACATTCGCGCTCGATGCAACGGGAGAGAACGTTCATGAAGATATTCGTCACCGGAGCCACCGGTTTCATCGGATCGGCACTCGTCGGGGAGTTGATTGCGGCGGGGCACCAGGTGCTCGGGCTGTGCCGGTCCCCGGAGCGCGCGCAGGCGCTGGCGGCCGCCGGAGCCGAGGTTCATCGGGGATCGCTCGAGGACCTTGACCGCCTGCGCGAGGGTGCGGACCGCTCCGACGGAGTGATCCATCTGGCCTTCAACCACGACTTCTCGCAGTTTCAATCAAACTGCGAAGCCGACCGACGGGTCATCACGGTGCTCGGCACCGCGCTTGCCGGTTCTCTACGACCCTTCATCGTGACCTCGGGAACCGCCATGACCAACACCGTGCCGGATCAGCCTGCGAGGGAGGACGGTGCTGTCATCAGTGCCGCGGTGTTTCCGCGCGCGGCCTCGGAAGAGGCTGCCTGGTCCATGGCCGAGGCCGGCGTCAACGTCTCAGTCGTTCGGCTTCCGCAGGTGCACGATAGCGTCAAACAGGGTCTGGTCAGTCCGGCGATCGCCATCGCGCGCGAGAAGGGTGTGTTCGCGTACATCGGCGAGGGACGCAACCGGTGGCCGGCGGCCCATGTGTCGGACGTTGCCCGCCTCTACAGGCTTGCATTCGAAAGAGCGCAGGCCGGTGCGCGGTATCACGC
>JAJXWE010000304.1 GCA_021781775.1 Pseudomonadota bacterium
CCGCCTCGAGCGCCGCGCCGAGCACCGCGGCCAGGTCGCTGACCAGCGCCGCGGGCGCGCAGTCCATCTGGGCGGCGAGCGGAAAGTGATACTCGAACGCCGCCGGGTTGACGAACGCCACGCTCGCTCCACGCAGCGCGGCCTTGCGCACGCGGTGCGCCAGGATGGGTGCTTCGCGCCGCAGGTTCGAGCCGACGACGAGCAGCGCATCGAGCGCATCGACCTCAGCGATACGTATGCCGAGGTTGGGGAACAGCGGGTCCTGCGCCTGGTCGCGCGCATCGCGCTGGCGCAGGCGGCTGTCGATGTTGGCGCTGCCCAGACCGCGCGCAATGCGCCCGGCCAGGTACAGCTCCTCGAGCGTGCTCGAGGGGCTGGCCAGCACGCCGAGCGAGCCGGCCTGTGCGCGCAGGCCTTCGGCCGCCTTGGCGAGCGCGCTTTCCCAGTCCGTCTCGACCCACGTTCCGTTCTCACGCACCATCGGGCGCTGCAGACGCTCGGGGCTGTAGATCCCCTCGTAGCTGAAGCGGTCGCGGTCGGCGAGCCAGATCTCGTTGATCGACTCGTTCTGGCGCGGCACCACGCGCATGAGCTTGCCGCGCAGCACGTGGGCATACAGGTTGCTGCCCACCCCGTCGTGCGGCGAGACGAGTGCAACGGCGGTCATTTCCCAGGCGCGCGCGGTGAAGCGATAGGGCTTGGAGACCAGCGCGCCGACCGGGCAGAGGTCGATGACGTTGCCGGACAGCTCGTGGTTGACCGTGCTCTCGATGTAGCGGCGCACCTTCATCTGCTCGCCGCGTCCGACCATGCCGAGCTCCTGCACGCCGGCGATCTGCTCGGTGAAGCGGATGCAGCGCGTGCAGTGGATGCAGCGCGTCATGTCGGTGGCGATCAGCGGGCCGAGGTCCTCGTCCTGCACCGAGCGCTTGCGCTCGTCGTAGCGCGAATAATCGCGGCCGAAGCCGACCGCCAGGTCCTGCAGCTCGCACTCCCCGCCCTGATCGCAGATCGGGCAGTCGAGCGGATGATTGATGAGCAGAAACTCCATCACCGCGCGCTGCGCGGCGATCGCCTTGGGCGAGCGGGTGAAGACCTTCATGCCCTCCATGACGGGCGTGGCGCAGGCCGGCAGGGGCTTCGGCGCCTTCTCGACCTCCACCAGGCACATGCGGCAATTGGCTGCGACGGCGAGCTTCTCGTGATAGCAGAATCGCGGCACGTAATCGCCATTGGCGTCCGTGGCGCGGATGATCATGTCGCCCTTGCGCGCCTTGACCGGCGTGCCATTGATCTCGATGTTGACGAATTCTTCTGCCATGTTATGCCGCCCGTGCGCCGAGCTGGTCCGCGACGATGCTCCGCCCGCCGTGGTCGATCATGTACTCGAACTCGTGGCGGTAGTGCTTCAGGAAGCTCTGCACCGGCCAGGCCGCCGCATCGCCGAGGGCGCAGATGGTATGCCCTTCGATGCGGTTGGCCACGTCGAGCAGCAGATTCAACTCCTCGCGTCGGCCTTCACCGGCGAGGATCCGTTTAACGATCCGGTTCATCCAGCCGGTGCCCTCGCGGCAGGGCGTGCACTGACCGCAGGACTCGGCCATGTAGAAGCGCGAGATACGCTCGAGCACGCGCACCATGCAGGTGGTCTCGTCCATCACGATGACCGCCGCGGAGCCGACCGCCGAGCCCGCCGCGCGCAGCGAGTCGTAATCCATGTTGGTCTTGAGCATCACGTCCCCGGGCACCACCGGCACCGAGGAGCCGCCGGGAATGACCGCCTTCAGCTTGGCTCCGCCGCGCACGCCGCCGGCGAGCTCGAGGAGTTCGGCGAATGGTGTACCGAGCGGCACCTCGAAGTTTCCGGGCCGACCGACGTGGCCGGAGACCGAGAAGATCACCGTTCCGCCGGAGTTGGTCGGGCCGAGCTCGGCGAACCACCTCGGGCCCTTGCGCAGGATGGTCGGGACCGAGGCGTAGCTCTGCGTGTTGTTGATGGTGGTCGGCTTGCCGTACAGGCCGAAGTTGGCCGGAAACGGCGGCTTGAAGCGCGGCCGGCCCGGTTTGCCCTCGAGCGACTCGAGCAGCGCCGTTTCCTCGCCGCAGATGTAGGCGCCGGCGCCGACGAACGTGTACAGGTCGAAATCGACCCCGCTGCCGCGGATGTTGCGCCCGAGCAGCCCCGCCGCATAGGCCTCCTGCAGCGCCGCCTCGAAGCGCGGCACCGGCTCGCCGAGAAACTCGCCGCGGATGTAGTTGTAGCCCACCGTCGAGTTGGTCGCGTAGCCGGAGATCGCCAGCCCCTCGATGAGCGCGTGCGGATTGAAGCGCAGGATGTCGCGATCGTGGCAGGTTCCCGGCTCGCTCTCGTCGGAATTGCACACCATGTACTTCTGTACCGGCGAATTGCGCGGCATGAAGCTCCACTTGGTGCCGGTCGGGAAGCCCGCTCCGCCGCGCCCGCGCAGTCCCGAGGCCTTCACCGCCTCGATGATCTCTTCGCGCGGCGGCTTCTCGGCGAGGATCTTCTCCCAAACCTGGTACCCGCCGATCTTGCGGTAGGTCTCCAGCGTCCAGGATCGCTCGAGCTTCAGCGGCTCGAACACCACCAGATTCATCTTGTCGGGGCTGATGGGCATGGGACTACTTCAGCTCATCCAGGATCTTGTCGAGTTTCTCGGGAGTGAGATGCTCGTGGAAGACGTGATCCACCATCATCATCGGGGCGCCGGTACAGGCCGCCAGGCACTCGTGCTCGTCCTTCAGGAAGATTCTTCCGTCGGGCGTGCTCTCATCGAGCTTGATGCCGAGCTTGCGCTCGGCGTGCGCGACCAGCGCGTCCGCGCCGTTCAACATGCACGAGATGTTCGTGCAGATGCTCACGTGATGGCGGCCGCAGGGATGAGTCTCGAGCATCGAGTAGAAGCTCGCCACCTCATACACCTGGATCGGCGGCAGACCGAGATAGGCTGCGACCGCATCCATCAAAGCCTTGGTGAGGTGCCCATGGTTCTGTTCCTGCGCGGCGCGCAGCGCTGCGATGCACGCCGAGCGCTGTCGTCCGGGCGGGAACTTCGCCACCCAGTGATCGATCTCGCGGCGCGTCTGCTCCGAGAGAATCGCGCTCTCGCCGGCCGCCGGCGTCGTCTGCTTATGGTTGCTCAACGGTCGATTTCCCCGAACACGATGTCCTGCGTGCCGATCACCGCGACCACGTCCGCCAGCATGTGTCCGCGCACCATCTCCTCGAGGGCGGCGAGATGCGCGAATCCGGGCGCGCGGCACTTGAGCCGGTACGGCTTGTTGGCGCCGTCCGACACCAGGTAGATGCCGAACTCGCCCTTCGGCGCCTCGACCGCCGCGTAGGTCTCCCCTGCGGGCACGTCGTAGCCTTCGGTGAAGAATTTGAAATGATGAATGAGCGATTCCATGTCGCCCTTCATGTGCTCGCGACTCGGCGGGCGCACCTTGCGGTCGTCGATCATCACCGGACCTGGATTGTTGCGCAGCCACTCGACGCACTGGCGGATGATGCGCGTCGACTGGCGGAGTTCCTCGATGCGCACCAGGTATCGGTCGTAACAGTCGCCATGGGTACCGACCGGGATGTCGAAGTCCATCCGATCGTACACCTCGTAGG
>JAJXWE010000305.1 GCA_021781775.1 Pseudomonadota bacterium
CCGCCCGTAATGCTCCGCGGCAGGACGATAGAGCTTGTCCGAGTAGTCGCGCAGCATCCGGTCCATGTTGAACCGCGGGATCACCGTCATCATGGCCTGCTTGGCGCGACGTACCCACTCGGGCGAGCAGCTGCCGGCCTCGCGCTCATAGTAGAGTGGAATCACCTCTTCCTGCAGCGTGCGCAGTATGAGCTCGGATTCGATCGAGTCGCGCCGGTCCCAGTCCTGCACCGCCGAGGGCGGAATGCCCCAGCCGTTCTCGCCCATGCAGCCCTCGGCCCACCAGCCGTCGAGAATGCTGAGGTTCAACCGGCCGTTGATTGCCGCCTTGATCCCGGAGGTGCCACTGGCCTCGAGCGGCGCGATTGGGGTGTTGAGCCACACGTCGACGCCCGAGACCAGTGAGCGGGCGAGCTGCAGATCGTAGTCCTCGAGGAAGATGATCCGCCCGATGAACTCCGGGGAAGTCATGAGCTGGCGGATCTCGCGCAGCAGCTGCTTGCCGGGCTCGTCCGCCGGATGGGCCTTGCCGGCGAACAGCAGCACCACGGGCCGCTCCGGATCGTTGAGCAGGCGGGCGAGCCGCGAGCGGTCGCGCAGCAGCAGCGTGGCGCGCTTGTACGTGGCGAAGCGGCGGGCAAAGCCGATGGTCAGCACATCCGGACGGGCCGGGTCGAGCAGGCGGGTGATGCGCCCGAGCTGCGCGCGGCTCAAGCCCTTGCGGGTGTATTCGCGCTCGAGCCGCTGGCGCACGGCCTCGAGCATCTTGGCCTTCACGGCCTGCGCGGTCGCCCAGAAGCGCTCCTCGGGCACCGCTTCGAGGCGGGCCCAGAACGTCGTGTCGCTCAAGCGCTCGGACCATTCCGGTCCGAGTTCCGCATCGAAGAACGAGCCCCACAGCTTGTGCAGGAACGTCGGCACGTGCACCCCATTGGTGACGAAGCCGACCGGGTTCTCCTCGGGGCGGATCTCCGGCCACTGATCGATGCACAGCTGCGCCGAAACCCCGCCGTGAACGCGGCTGACGCCGTTGACGTGCCGCGCGCCGTTCAGCGCCAAGCGCGTCATGTTGAACAGCCCCGGGGCGGACGGCACGCTGCCGAGGTCGAGGAAGCGCTCGACCGGCAGACCCAGGTCATTGATGAAATCCTGGAAGTGCTCGAGGATCAGACCGTGTCCGAACGCATCGTGCCCCGCGGCGACTGGCGTGTGGGTGGTGAAGACGCACGCCGCGGCGGTGGCCTCGACGGCGGCCTCGAGCGGCAGACCCTTGACCATGTGCTCGCGCATCAGCTCGAGGATGAGGAACGCCGCGTGGCCCTCGTTCAGGTGCCAGGCCCCGGGGGCTAGTCCTAGTGCGCGCAGCGCTCGGACGCCGCCGATGCCGAGGATCATCTCCTGGCGCACGCGGGTCGACTCGTCCCCGCCGTAGAGGCGCCGGGTGATGTCCCGATCGGAAGGCGCATTCTCGGCGGTATTGGTGTCGAGCAGGTAAACCGGCACGCGACCGGCCTGCGCCTTCCAGATCCGCGCGACCACGTCGCGCCCGCCGATGCGTACCGAGACCGTGACCCACTGCCCCGCCGCATTGCGCACCGGCTCGACGGGCAGATCCCGGGGATCGTGCGCCTTGTACTCGGCGTGCTGGACGCCGTCGTCATCGACGGTCTGGGTGAAGTAGCCCTGCTCGTAGAGCAGCCCGACCGCTACGAAATGCGCCCCGGCGTCGCTCGCGGCCTTGCAGTAATCCCCGGCCAGCACGCCGAGGCCGCCGGAGTAGATCGGAAAGCTCTCGTGAAAGCCGTACTCGGCGCAGAAATACGCCACCAGCGGAGCCCCCTCACGCGGCGCAGCGGCCAGGTAGGCATCGAGCAGCTGCAGCGCCGCGGCATAGCGCCCGAGGTACTGCGGGTCGGCGGCCGCCTGATCGAGCGCAGATTGGCGCACGCAGCGCAGCATCAAGCGAAGATTCCCGCCGCACTGGTTCCACAGCTCCGGGTCGAGATCCTCGAACAGGGCGCGGATCGGTCGGTGCCAGCTGAAGAAGAGGTTGCTGGCCAGCTCGGGCAGGCGCGCGAGGGCTTCGGGAACGACCGGCGTGATTTCAAGTAGCGTATTGCGCATGGCACCTGGATTGGAAACGATTGTCGCCCGTGAATTCTAGCGGTTTCGGCTGCGCCGCGCCCAGGGCGAAGCGCTGCAAGTTTCATGCACGGCCTGCCGGGCGTGTACGGCCTGTGCGACAATTGTGACGTATGGCGGGGGAGGGGTGGGTCGTGATAAGAACGCTGAGCAGAGTGCGGGGCCCGGCGGCCCTGCTCGTGGTCGGGGCGCTCGCCTGGCTGGTGTCTGCCTCCGGCCGCGGGCAGTCGATGCCGCTTGAGAATCTCGATCACTTCCCGAAAGCCAGTCTTACGATCCGGTCGCAGCATCATGTCTGGCACTTCACCGTCTGGGTGGCCGACACGCCCTCGCGCCAGGTGCAGGGGTTGATGTTCGTGCGCGATCTGCCAGCACATCAGGGCATGATCTTTCCGATGCGGCCGGCGCGCATTGCGCAGTTCTGGATGGCAAACACGTACATCCCGCTCGACATGCTGTTCGTGGCTCCGGACGGCAGGATCGAGAAGATTGCCGCCAACGCCACGCCATTCTCGCTGAAGACAATCAGCTCCGGGTCGCCCGTGGAGGCGGTGATCGAGATCCAGGGCGGGTTGGCGCGCAAGCTCGGCGTGGAGGTGGGCGCGCGCATATCATGGAAGAAGCCGTCCCGCGTCACGGCGGGCTAGTGCGCAGGCCGCCAGGTGCTCGCCGGACACGGCCGAGCGGCGCGCAACCGCGCCGCTCGGCCGTGGTGCGAGCACCTGTTTGCCGTGAACGCTGCACCACCTCCGGTCAGTTGCCGTTGGCGGATTGAAAATTCGGATTCTGATTCAGCAGCTGGCGCTCGCGGCGTGCCTGCAGCATCGCAAAGCGCAGGCTCTCCGCATTGATGCAGCGCACCACAGGTAGCATCGAGCCTGTGGGGATCTCTTTGTGGCAGTAGATCGTTTTGCCGTCGCGAGTGACCGGCTGGTAGCCCGCATCCCGGGCCATGCTGAGAAGCTGCTGATGCGTGAGCGTCACCGTCGGGGCATTTGCCGGTTCTTGCACCGCTGTGCCTTTGACGGGCTGTTGGGCGCAACCGGTGCATAGGGCGAGCGCGGCCGTACCTGCGATGCCCACAAAGAACGAAGACGTGCTCATGATGCGAACCCTCTATTTTTTGGCGGTTGTGCTGCGAGTGGCTGTTGCACACTCGTGTAAGATAATATTCTTTTTGTGAACTTCCTGCGGCGAACGCATCTGCGGACACCAAAGTCTGACGGGGCGCGGGAAGGGGTAAGGGCAGCAGGTTCCTGAATACGCAATGAAAACATCGATTTGTCCGGCACGGCTGCTCGCCATGGCCTGTGCATTTTCTATGGCGGTGCTGTGCGGGCCAGCGGTAGGGGCAACGGCCCAGACGGCGGATGTACTGCTCGGCAAGGTGCTGGCCTGCCGTGCCGTTCAGCTCGCCGAGGCTCGGCTGAACTGCTTTGATCGGGCCGCGGCCCTGCTGGCGCGGCAAGGCACGGCACCCGTGCGGCCGGCGATG
>JAJXWE010000306.1 GCA_021781775.1 Pseudomonadota bacterium
GTCGGCAAAAATCGTGTTCGACGGACGGTTGCCCTCGAACACCCGGTGCGGCGCCAGCCAACCCGGGGTGCCTTCGGCGCGCACCTGCTCCAGCGTCTTGCCGAAGGCGAGCGCCTCGCCCTGCGCGAACACATTCGCGAGCAGCATGTCGTGATGACGACCGAGCGGGGTGAGCGCATGGGCGAAGGCAATGAAGTCGCAGGGGATGAGCCGCGTGCCCTGGTGAATCAGCTGGTAGAAGGAATGCTGGCCGTTGGTGCCCGGCTCGCCCCAGTAGATCGGCCCGGTATCGACCCCGACCGGCGCCCCGGCGAGCGTCACGTGCTTGCCGTTGCTCTCCATCGTCAGCTGCTGCAGGTACGCCGGAAAGCGCTTCAGGTACTGCTCGTAGGGCAGCACGGCCACCGTCTGCGCACCGAAGAAATCCGTGTACCAGACCCCAAGCAACCCGAGCAGCGCCGGCAGGTTGCGCTCGAACGGCGCGCTACGGAAATGCTCGTCCATCTGGTGGAAGCCCGCGAGCATGGCGCGGAAGTGCTCCGGCCCGATCGCGAGCATGGTCGATAGCCCGATCGCCGAGTCCATCGAGTAGCGACCGCCGACCCAGTCCCAGAAGCCGAACATGTTGGCCGTATCGATGCCGAACGCGGCGACCTTCTCGGCGTTGGTCGACACGGCGACGAAATGCTTGGCCACCGCTGCCGTCACTCCGCCGACACCCCGCAGGAGCCAATCACGCGCCGTCTGGGCGTTGGTCATGGTCTCGAGCGTCGTGAAGGTCTTTGACGAGACGACGAACAGCGTCTCGGCCGGGTCGAGGTCAGCCGTCGCCTCGACGAAATCGGCGCCATCGACGTTGGAGACGAATCGGAAGCACATCGAGCGCTCGCTGAAGTGGCGCAGCGCCTCGTAGGCCATTACCGGTCCGAGATCCGAGCCGCCGATGCCGATGTTGATCACGTTGCGGATGCGCTTGCCGGTGTGTCCGCGCCACTGTCCGTCGCGCACGCGTGTCGCGAAGGCAGCCATCTTCTCGAGCACGGCGTGCACCTCGGGCACGACGTTCACGCCGTCGACCAGGATGCTCGCACCACGCGGCGCGCGCAGCGCCACGTGCAGCACCGCCCGATCCTCGGTCACGTTGATCTTCTGGCCGCTGAACATCGCCCCGATGCGCTCGCGTAGCCCGCACTCCTCGGCGAGCTGCACCAGCAGGCGCAGCGTCTCATCGGTCAGGCGGTTCTTCGAGTAATCGAGGAAAATTCCGGCTCCCTCGGCGGTCAGCCGGGTTCCGCGCCCCGGGTCGCCCGCGAACAGCTCGCGCAGGTGCAGCGCGGCGACGTCGCGGTAATGAGCAGTGAGCTGCCGCCAAGCCGGACGGGCACTCAACGCCGGCTCCGTGGCGCTCATGCGCGCCCGCCGTTCGAACCGCGTGCACGTGGCGTCCGCCTGGTGGACGCCGAACCCGCCTTGTCCCACAGCCTGAAACCGCCGGCGAACGCGTTGGCATTGTCCCCGGCGCGGCAGCGCGGCGGCAGATCCTTCAGATGCCTGACGTTACCGCCGCCGATCACAACCTCGTCCGGCTCCAGCGCATGGGTCAGCCGCGCGATGACGTCCGCCACGTGCTTACGCCATTTCCTCTTGCCCATGCGCTCGAGCGCCCGATCACTGACGTAGTCCTCGTAGGTGCGCTTTAGGTACGGCAGATGCCCGATCTCCATCGGCTCGACGATGCCATCGACGATGAGCGCCGTACCCAGCCCGGTGCCGAGCCCGAGAAACAGCATCTTGCCGCCGCGATAGCTGCCAAGCGCCTGCATGGCCGCGTCGTTGACGATGCGCACCGGCCGGCCGAATGCGCGTTTGAAGTCGAACCCGACCCAGCCTGAGCCGAGATTGTGTGGCTCGTCGATCACCCGATCGTGCATCACCGGCCCTGGATAGCCCATCGCAATGACGTCGTAGCGCCAGTCCCGCGCCAAGCGCTTGATCTTGGCGACCATCTGGCGCGGCGTGAGCTTCGGTCCCGATGCGAACTCGCGTTTTTCCGTCTGCCCCGTGGCGAGGATCTTCACGTGCGTCCCGCCGACATCGATCACCAGTACGTTCATGGTTCAGGCCGCCGCGCCGAGCGTCGCACTCTTCGCGGCAATCACGCCGAGCAGCTCCTGCCAGGACTTCACGAACGCCTTGGCGCCCTCGTCCTGCAACCGGGCCGCAAGCGCCTCGACGTCGATACCCGCCTCGGTGAAGCGGGCCAGCAGCGTCTCGCAGTCCCCGCCGTCAGGGAGCATCCCCGCGCCGAGTTCATTGTGTTGGGCGAGAGCCTGCAGCGTCGCCTCGGGCATGGTATTGACGGTGAACGGCGCGGCGAGTGATTTCACGTACAGCAGCGCGTCCGCGTTCGGATCCTTCGTGCCGGTGCTGGCCCACAACAGCCGCTGCGGCCGCGCGCCACAGTTGTAGGCACGCTGCCAGCGCGGCGAGACGGGCAGCTGCTGCGCGGCGCGGTAGGTACGGCCGGCGATCGCGATGCCCAGACGATTGGCGAGCTCGGCGGGCACTTTGTCCGCGACGGCGACGTCCCAGCGGCTGATAAAGACCGAGGCCACCGAGCCCACCGCGGGGTTCAGTCCCGCGGCGATGCGCCGCTCGATGCCACGCAGATACGCCTCGGCGGCGGCCAAGTACTGCTCACGCGAGAACAGTAGCGTCACGTTGACCGGAATGCCAGCGAAGATCGCCTCCTCGATGGCCGGCAGCCCCGCCTGGGTGCCGGGAATCTTGATGAACAGATTGCTCCGTCGGGCCCGGGCATGCAGTTCCTTGGCGGCTGCAATCGTGCTCGCTGCGTCATAAGCGAGCTGCGGCGAGACCTCGAGCGACACCCAACCGTCGACGCCGTCGGTGCGCTCGAACGTGGCGTGAAACTCGTCCGCGGCTCGCGTGATGTCTGCGAGGGCGAGGTCGAAAAACAGCGTCTCGCCGACACGGCCCTGCTTCAGCCCGGCGCGAATCGCCGGGTCATACGCGGCGCTCTTCTTCAAGGCATGATCGAAGATCGTAGGGTTCGAGGTCAGTCCGGTCACCGACAGCTCGGTGATGTACCGCCGTAGCGTTCCGCTGTCGAGCAGGTCGCGGGTGATGTTGTCGAGCCAGATGCTTTGACCGAACTCGTGCAGGAGCTGAGTCGCCTTCATGATCCAACCTCCATCGCAAACCGGACCGAGCGCCGCGGCAGCGGACGAGGCACGTCCGCGCGGGAATCGATTCGTTCGACCGGGACGATCGCCGCGGAGAACGGCACGGGCGTGACCCGGCGATCGCGGCGGCAGTGAGCGAGCGTCATCCGGCGCTACTCCGTAGATGGACGAGAGTAGCACATCGCAGCAGCGCGCGTCAGCCGCCGCGGCGCTCTCATTCGCTCAGGTGACGCGTGTCGTTCCAGAGCCGCACGACCGGTTCGCGCACGTCGTGCTCGTAGCCGAGGGCGCTCACGCTGGCAGTGCCGAGCACCAACAGGCGGCCGCCGTCCGGCGCGAGTCCCAACCAGCACGCGCTCAACACGCGCAGAAAATGTCCGCTCGAGAACAGCAGCACATTGCCACCGGCGGCGCGC
>JAJXWE010000307.1 GCA_021781775.1 Pseudomonadota bacterium
GGATCAGCCCGGTGAGCGCCGCCGAATCGAAGGCGTACGAGCCCGACAGCGTCAGGCTCGGAAACCACGCCGCCTCGGCCACCCCGATCTGCGCGTTGGCGCTCGCCATGGCGCGCTCCGCGGCGGCGATGTCCGGCCGGCGCAGCAGCAGCTGCGAGGGCACGCCCGCGGGCACCACCGGCACCTGCGCGGCGAGGTGTCCCTGCGCGAGCGACAGCGCATCCGGCGCGCGGCCGATGAGCACCGCGATCGCATGCTCGAGGGTGGCGCGGTTCAGCAGCGCCGTGTCTTCCTGAGCCTGCGTGCTCTCGAGCTGGGTGCGGGCCGCGTACACGTCCGCAAGCGTCGTCACGCCGGCATTGACCCGGTTCTGCGCGATGCGCAGGGACGCCTGATCGTCGGCCACCAGCGTCTTCAGGAGCCGCAGCTGCTGCTCGGCGGCACGCAGCTGGAAGTAATCCTGCGCGAGTGTCGTTTGGGCCGAGAGGCGCGCTGCGGCCACGTCGGCGGCGCTCGCCTGCGCGCTGGCGTTGGCGCTTTCGAGCTCGCGGCGCAGCTTGCCCCAGAGGTCCACGTCCCAGCTGGCCGTGCCGCCGGCCTGGTTCGCGGTGCGTGCCCCGCCGAAGGTGAACTGCGTGGCCGCCCCGCCGCCGCTGCGCGTCTGGCTCCCCGACAGTCCCACCGACGGGAACAGGCTCCCGCGGGTGACGCCGGCGGCCTCACGGGCCACGTAGTAGGCGGCGACTGCCGCCTTGAGGGTCTGGTTGTTGATCTCGACCTGGCGCTCGAGCCGATCGAGCACCGGGTCGTGGTACACGCTCCACCAGGCGCTCGGCACGATGGGCGCCGGCTCGGCCGGCTGCCAGCCGCGCGCCGCCTTGAAGGCCGCCGCGGGCGGGGCCGCCGGGCGATGGTAGTTAGGGCCGATGGCGCAGCCGGCGAGGCCGGCGCACAGGCCCGCCGCAAGGAGCGGCGAAGTTCGGATCATGGGGCGGGTCTCCCAGCGGACAGTGCCAGCGCGCCGCGACGCGTGAACGTCCTGGCGAACCAGAGACGGAAGCGGTCCAGGTACAGATACACGATGGGCGTGGTGTAGAGCGTGAGCACCTGGCTGATGGCCAGTCCCCCCACCACCGCGATGCCGAGCGGCCGGCGCATCTCCGAGCCCTGCCCGCTCATGAGTGCGAGCGGCAGCGCGCCGAGCATCGCCGCGATGGTGGTCATCATGATCGGCCGGAAGCGCAGCAGGCAGGCCTCGTGGATGGCACGCGCCGCAGCCACGCCGTCCTCGCGCTGTGCGACCAGTGCCACGTCCACCATCATGATGGCGTTCTTCAGCACCACGCCGATCAGGAGAATCACGCCGATGAGGGCGATGAGGCTGAACGGCTCACCGAACAGCAACAGCGCGAGCACAGCCCCGACACCGCTCGAGGGCAGCGTCGAGAGGATGGTGATCGGCTGGGCGAGGCTCTCGTAGAGCACGCCGAGCACGATGTACACCGCGGCGAGTGCGGCGAGCACGAGCAGCGGCTCCTCGTTGACCGTCTGGCGGAACTCCCGGGCGTTGCCGGCGAACTCTCCGTGGATGCCGATCGGCACGTGCAGGTTCTCCATGGTGCGCTGGATGGCCGCCGTGGCAACGCCGAGCGCCTCCCGGGGCGGCAGATTGAACGAGAACGTCGTGGCGACGAAGGGGCCCTGGTGGTTGACGGCGAGCGGGGTGATCCCCGGGCCGTAGCTCGCGAAGTCGGACAGCGGCACCATGGTCTCGGCCGCGGTGCTGAGCGCGCTGCCGGTGGAGGCCGCCCCGCCGGAGCTTGCAATCTGGTTGAGGGCGTAGTTCGCCGCCGCGCCCGTACGGGTCACGCCGGCGAACTGGAACGCGCCGGCCGCGCCCATGGTCGACTCCAGGCCCGAGAGCGCCCCGCCGGCGGTACTCACGTACAGGTCTTTCAGTGTCGCGGGACTGTTCCAGAACTTCGGGTCGACCTCCATCACCACGTGGTACTGGTTCATGTCCTGGTAGATGGTCGAGACCAGCCGCTGGCCGAACGCGTCATAGAGGGTGTTGTCGATCTGCGAGAGGTTCAATCCGTAGCGCGCGGCGAGCTTGCGGTCGATGTGCAGCTTCACGTCGAGGCCGGCCGCCTGGCGGTCGGAGTTCACGTCGCGCAGCTGCGGGTCCTTCTTCAGCGCCGCCTCGATCCGCGGTGCCCAGGTGCTGAGCTCCTCGAGGCTGCCCGAGAGCAGCGTGTACTGGTACTCGGCGTAGCTCTGGCGGCCCCCCGAGTGGATGTCCTGGGCCGACTGCAGGTACAGGCGCGCCCCGGTGAAGCCGTGCAGCGCGCGATTGAGGCGCTGGATGACCTCGGCGTCGGAGAGCTTGCGCACGGCGAGCGGCTTCAAGGTCACGAACATGTGTGCGGTGTTGCTGCCGCCGAAGAAGCCCCCGCCGGCGAAGCCCACCACGTTCTCGACCGCCGGGTCGCGCTTGATGATGTTCACCACGTAGCGCAGCTTCTTCTGCATGGCGAGGAACGAGCTGCTCTGGTCGGCCACCATGAAGCCGCTGATGTTGCCCGAGCTCTGCTGCGGGAAGAACGTCTTCGGCACGATGGCGAACAGGTACACGTTCAGGAACACGACCCCGAGCAGCGCGAACATCACCGCGCGCGGGTGGCGGATGGCGAGCGCAAGCGTGTGGTCGTAGAAGTCCCGCGTGGCATTGAACGCCCGCTCCACGCCGCGGAAGAACCGCCCCTGCTTCGGGTGCGCGCGCAGCACCCGCCCGCAGAGCATCGGCGTCGTGGTGAGTGAGATGATGAGCGAGAGGGCCACCGTGATCGCGAGCGTGAGGGCGAACTGGCGGAAGATCCGCCCGACGAGCCCGCCCATGAGGATGATGGGCGTGAACACCGCGATCAGGGCGGAGCTCATGGCGAGCACCGTGAAGCCGACCTCGCGCGCCCCGTCGAGCGCAGCCTTCAGGCGCGGCTCGCCGGCCTCGATATGCCGGGTGATGTTCTCGATCACGACGATGGCATCGTCGACCACGAAGCCGGTCGAGACCGTGAGGGCCATCATGGAGAAATTGTTCAGGCTGAAGCCGAGCAGGTAGATCACCGCCAGCGTGCCGATGAGCGCGAGCGGCACGGCGACGGCCGGCACGAGCGCGGCGCGGGGATTGCGCAGCATGACCAGCACCACGGTCACGACCAGCAGCACCGCGAGCAGCAGCGTGATCTCCACGTCGTGCAGCGAGGTGCGGATCGAGCCGGTGCGATCGTGGGTGACCACCAGGTTGATGCCCGCCGGGATGCTGGCGCGGATCTCGGGCAGCAGCGCCTTGATCCGATCGACGGTCTCGATCACGTTCGCATCGGGCTGCTTCCTGATGATCATGAGCACCGCGCGTTGCCCGTTGAGCAGGCCCAGCGTGCGCACGTCCTCCACCCCGTTGCTGATCTGCGCGACGTCGCCGAGGCGCACCGGCGCCCCGTTGCGGTAGGCGATGATGAGCTTGCGGTACTGCTCGATCTCGCTCGCAGTGTCATTGACGTAGATCTGGTAGCGCTTGCGGTCGAAGCTGATTGCCCCCTTGGGACTATTGGCATTAG
>JAJXWE010000308.1 GCA_021781775.1 Pseudomonadota bacterium
AGCGCCGGCTCGACATCCGTGCGCGTTACATCGAGCACTTGCTCGGCTACGTCGATCGCGCCCGGCTGCGCAAGCTCAAGGTGGTGGTCAATCCGGGCAATGGCGGGGCCGGACTCGTCATCGATGCGCTCGCGCCCCACCTGCCGTTTGAATTCGTCAAGGTGAACCATCAGCCCGACGGGACTTTTCCCAACGGAATTCCCAACCCGATGCTCGAGGAGAACCGGACTGCAACCGCCGAAGTGGTGCGCCGCAGCGGCGCGGACGTCGGTCTTGCGTGGGACGGGGACTACGACCGATGCTTCTTCTTTGACGAGCAGGGCACCTTCATCGAGGGCTACTACCTGGTGGGACTCCTCGCCGAGGTGTTCCTCGCGCGCGAGCCCGGCGGACGCATCGTGCACGATCCGCGTCTCACCTGGAACACCATCGACATCGTCCGTGCGCACGGCGGCACGCCCGTGTTGTGCCGCTCCGGCCACGCGTTCATCAAGCAGAAGATGCGCGAGGTCGACGGGATCTACGGCGGTGAGATGAGCGCGCATCATTATTTCCGTTCCTTCGCCTACTGCGACAGCGGCATGATTCCCTGGCTCATGGCACTCCAGGTCATTGCCGAGCGTGGGCCGCTCTCGAAGCTGGTGGGCGAGCGGATGCGGCGCTTTCCCGCGAGCGGCGAGATCAACCGTCGCCTCGCGAGCGATGCTCGCTCGATCCTCGAGCGGCTCGAGCGCCATTACGGGGGCGCCGCGCTCGCCGTCGATCACACCGACGGGCTGTCGATGGAGTTCGCCGACTGGCGGTTCAACCTGCGCGGCTCGAACACCGAGCCGCTAGTGCGTCTGAATGTCGAGAGCCGCGGCAGCGAGGCGCTGATGCGCGAGAAAACCGCCGAGGTTTTGCAGCTGATCGAGGCCTGAGAGCCCGGCGAGAAGGCCGTCACAAAGCGGGTGTCGTCGTACAAAGACACTAGATTATCCTGCTCCGGTAGAGGTACCTTCTCGGCGACTTGGTCCGACTACCTGAAAATCTGGGGGTTTCCCATGGCGTTGTGGAAAGATTCGAACTCACCGGGCTCCGGCTTCGCTAGCGGTTCCGCGTCCGCCCCGCCGGCGCCGCGCGACGCGGCACCGAATGTCGCACCGCTGCCGGAGGCTCAGCGCCGTACCGGTGCGGCCCGTGCCGACGCCAAGGAGTCGCTGATCGCCTCGGGACTGACCCTCGAGGGCAAGATCAACGGCACCGGTCACGTGCGGGTGGCGGGTCGGTTCAAAGGCGATGTGCATATCGACGGCACCCTCACTCTGGATTCTGGCGCCCGACTCGAGGGCCACGTCAAGGCCGCCGCGGTGATCGTCGGTGGCGAGCTGATCGGCAACATCGTCGATGCGCAACAGGTCGATCTGCGCGAAGGCGGACGCATCGAGGGCGATATCAAGGCCGGTTCGTTCACCGTGGCCTCGGGCGCCCGCATGCGCGGCAAGGTTGAGTTCGGTTGGGACCGTTCGGCAGGCAGCGCGACCGAAACGCTCGCTGAGTCGGTAATCACCGGGACGGTATGAGTGCGGTTGCGCGATCGGTGATGGCGGGCAAGACACGGGTCTGTCCCCACTGCAAGGCGGTTGTTCTGGAGAGCCTGAGCGTGTGCCCGGGCTGCCGTCACCATCTGCGCTTCGATGTGGAGGCGGCTCAGCGCCAGGATGCGGCGACCCGCGCCCTCGAAGTCGAGGGGCAGGTGTGCCATCCGGCGGGCGAGGAGCCGTACGAGTACAGCATCGTCGTCACGGTCTGCAACGACAAGGGACAGGAGATCGCGCGCAAGCTGGTCGCGGTCGGGGCGTTGCAGGGCGGCGAGAGCTGCTCGGTGGCTCTCTCGGTCGAGGTTCTGCCGACGCGCGCGCCGCAGAAAGTCGAGCCGGCGCCTGCGGTGCTGCGGCCGGAGCGGGCCTCTCCGCCGCCCGCCGGAGGCGGGCGGCGGCTGCCCGATGGCACCATTCTCACTCCGCCGGGGCTGCAACCGAAGCGCTGAGCGGGGCGCTGCGTTACGGCCCGTTGAAGCGGTAGCCGACGCCGAGGCCGAACAGGAACGGGTCCAGGTGGACCTGCGAGATCTCAACGCCCCGGTACTTCACACCGGAGCGGATCATTACCCACTTGAAATCCCCATTGAAGTACCAGTTGCTGCCGAGCGCGTAATCAAAGCCCGCCTGAGCGGCCGGACCGACGCTCGTTTTGTCCAGCTGCAGCGTCCCAACGGTCGGCACAAGCAGATGGACGTCGGAGATGATGGTGAGGTTCACGCCGAGACCGACGTACGGCTGGAGGCGGTCGTTGGGCAGGAAGTCGTATTTGGCAAGGAGGGTCGGCGGCAGCTGCTTGAAGGTCCCGAGGATCGTCGGCCCGCCGAGTGCGCTGTGCTCCGCCGTCACGGTCTGGCTCTGCGGATACGTCAGCACCAGCTCGCTCGACCAGTGCGGCGTGAAGAAGTACTCCAGATCGACTTCCGGAATCCACTTGCTGTTGACCCGAATGGCATTCGCCGGGATTGCGAGCAGCGGATAGGCGTCGGAATGGTTCTGCATGTCCAGGTAGACGCCGCGGACACGGACCTCGAATGCCTGGCTGTGCATTTGATCCGGCCCCTGGTCCTGGCCATGGGCCAATCCCGTTCCCGTCAGCGCTGCCATGATCGCGAGGGCAACGGGTTTCAACTTGCGTCTCATTGCCTGCTCCTGTCGATCCATCGTGCAGGAACAATTCTGGGGGCCGCTTCACCGTGCTTCGATACGTGTTAGTACCGAGTCGGCTGAGGCCATGCGTTGCGGTTGGCGCACGAGATAGGTCATCGCGCCGGCGTAACTGCCGGCCGGTTCGTGCCGCGTCGCCGGGCAGTCAGAACTGCTGCTCGGTCTGCACCAGGAACTGCACGCGTCTTATATTTGAGCCGCCATCCAACGGGAAGGCGAGATCGACGTGGATGACGTTGCCGAAGGCGGTGCGGGCATTGCCGAGGCGCAGGCCGAAGCCGACGTCCTTGAGCAGCCCGAGGCTCGGTGCGCCGAGCGGCGCGCGTCCCCAGGTGCGCCCCATGTCGAAGAACGCTGCGGCCCCGACCCGGAACAGCCGGAACGGATACCAGTTGCTGAACCATCGTTCCTCGATGGTGAACAGCGATCGGGCCGTGCCGTCCTGATAGCGCAGCGGATAGCCACGCAGGCCGCTGTCGCCGCCGAGGAGGATCTGGTTGTCGAGGGCGAGTCGCCGCCCGGCGGTGGCGCCGAGGGCTGTGTAGAGGAGCCACTGGCGAGTCTGCTCGGCGAAATTGACCACGTTGACGCTGAGCACCCCGTTCTCGAGCGTGCCGTGCTGGATACGGCCGGTAAAGCGGCTCGACACGAGCAAGGTGTCGCCATGAGGGAGCTCATAACCGTCGCCGACAGTGAACAGGAACGGCAGCGCGCTTTGCTGCGAACCCAGGGCGCGGTCCGCCCAACCCATCCGGCCGGTGAAGTACGCGCCGATGTCGAAGTCCTCGGTGCGATGGATCTGGTTGTGGTTGCGCATCTTGGCGTACTCGTCCTGCACCAGATCGAGTTCGACCCAGGGATAGGTG
>JAJXWE010000309.1 GCA_021781775.1 Pseudomonadota bacterium
GCGAGCCACCAGCGCTCGAGGGTGTCGAGAAAGCCGGCGCCGGCGTGCAGCGCCGGGGCGCCCGGCCCCGTGGCCCCGAGCCGGCCGTGGGCATCGACCCACAACGCCGCGCGCGGCTCGGCGAGCAGCACGCTGAAGCGGCTCAGCGCCCCATCGGCGGCGCTATCGAGCAGGAGCGGATAGCGCTGCGGATCAGCGGCGGCGAGCGCGCGCAGAACCCGGGGCGGAAGCTCGAGGTCGCGAACAAGCAATGGCGCGTGCCGGAGCCGCTCAGCCGGTGAAGCGCCGGAAGATCACCGAGCCGTTCGTGCCGCCGAAGCCGAAGGAGTTCGACAGCGCGATGTCGATGTGCATGGGGCGCGCCGTGTTCGGCACGAAATCCAGATCGCAGTCCGGATCGGGGTTCTCGTAGTTGATGGTCGGCGGGGCCACCTGGTCGCGGATCGCCAGGATCGAGAAGATCGCCTCGACCACGCCCGCCGCCCCGAGCAGATGCCCGGTCATCGATTTGGTGGAACTCACCGCCAGGCGCCCGGCGTGCTCGCCGAAGGCGCGCTTGATGGCGATGGTCTCGGCCTTGTCGCCGGCCGGCGTCGAGGTCGCATGCGCGTTGACGTACTGCACGTCGGACGGATTCAGCGCCGCGTCCTTCAGCGCATTGACCATCGCGAGCCGGGCCCCCTCACCGTCCTCGGGCGGCAGCGTGATGTGGTATGCATCGCCGCTCATGCCGAATCCGATCAACTCGGCATAGATGCGTGCGCCGCGGGCGCGCGCATGCTCGAGCTCCTCGAGGATCACCGCCCCGCCGCCGTCGCCGAGCACGAAGCCGTCGCGGTCGCGGTCCCACGGGCGGCTCGCCCGCTGCGGATCCTCGTTGCGCCGCGACAGCGCCTTGGCCTGTGCGAAGCTCGCCAGGCCGCACACGGTGGTCGCCATCTCCCCGCCGCCGGCGATCAGGACGTCCGCATCACCGTACTGCAGAGTGCGCATGGCGAGTCCGATCGCGTGCGTCGAGGTGGTGCAGGCCGTGACCACCCCGAGATTCGGGCCGCGCAGGCCGAAGCGGATCGAGAGGTGACCGGAGATCATATTGATGATGCTCGCCGGCACGAAGAACGGGGAGATCTTGCGCGGATTGCCCGTCTTGACGTACTCGGCGAACTCCCGCTCGATGGTGCCGAGTCCGCCGATGCCGGCCCCGCACACCGCTCCGCAGCGCGTGACGTCGAGCTTGGAGAAATCGAGGCCCGCGTCCTGCACCGCCTGCACGCCGGCGGCCACGCCGTAGTGCATGAAGTCATCCATGCGGCGCAGCTCCTTCGGATCGAAGTAGTGCGCAAGATCGAGGTCGCGCACCTCCCCGGCAAAGCGCACCGCGAAGGCCGACACATCAAAGCGCTGCACCGGGCCGATGCCGCTTTGGCCGGCGAGAATGGCCTTCCAGGCCTTCTCAACCGCACTGCCTACGGGCGAGACGATACCCAGTCCCGTCACCACGACTCGACGTCTGCTCACGGTTTACCCGTCTTCGCTCAGGTTGATCACGCCCAGCGCCGGGCGATCCCGCCGCGGCGACGGGATCCGACCGGCCGCGGCCACTCAGGCCTTGGTGCGCCGCTCGTTGATATAGTCGATCGCCTGCTGGACCGTAGTGATCTTCTCGGCGTCCTCGTCGGGAATCTCGATCTCGAATTCCTCCTCGAGTGCCATCACCAGCTCGACGGTGTCGAGCGAGTCGGCCCCGAGGTCATCGACGAAGGAGGCGTCGTTGGTCACCTGCTCCTGCTTGACCCCCAGCTGTTCGGCCACGATGGCCTTGACCTGCTGCTCAACTGTGCTCATTAGAAATAGGTCCTTATGTCTGGGTGAATGGACTGCAAAATCCCTCGCCGGCCTCGGGCACAACGCGGGCGCGGTATTTTAGGGGAACACCCCACCGGCCGCCACTCGCCGTTGATGTCTGTGACTCATTGATTTTGCGAATAAAATCCGAATCTGCATCTCTGACGCCGCTCACGGCATGTACATCCCGCCGTTCACGTGCAGCGTTTCCCCGGTGATGTAGCCGGCCTGCGGGGAGGCCAGGAACAGCACCGCGGCGGCGACATCGGCGGCCGCGCCGAGCCGCCCGGCCGGAATCTGCGCCAGCAGTGCCGTGCGCTGCGCCTCGCCGAGGGCGCGCGTCATGTCGGTATCGATGAACCCCGGCGCCACGGCGTTCACCGTGATGCCGCGCGAGGCGACCTCCTTGGCGAGGGACTTGGTGAACCCGATCAGGCCGGCCTTGGCCGCCGCGTAGTTCGCCTGCCCCGGGTTGCCGGTCAACCCCACCACTGAGGTCACGTTCACGATCCGTCCGCGCCGCTCCTTCATCATGCGCCGCAGGCACGTCTTGCTGAGGCGAAACACCGAGGTGAGATTGGTGGTGAGCACCTGCTCCCAGTCCTCCGGTTTCATGCGCAGCAGCAGCGCATCGCGCGTGATGGCCGCGTTGTTCACCAGGATGGTCGGCAGCTCCCCGCCCGCCTCGAGCTGCTCGAGCAGCGCCTCGATGGACTCGGCGCTCGACACATCGAGCTGTGCACCGCGTCCGCGGCAGCCCTCGGCCGCGAGCGTCGCCCCGATGCCCGCGGCTCCCTCGGCGGTGGTGGCCGTGCCGATCACCCGCGCCCCGGCGCGGCCGAGCGCCAGGGCGATTTCCCGGCCGATGCCGCGCGAGGCACCGGTGATGAGCGCTACATCGTTCTCGAGCATCAAGTCGTTCCCCGCTGGCATGACGGTCAGGTTCGAGCGGCCGCGGCGAGCGCCGCGGCCAGGGAGGCATCGTCCTCGAGCGCCAGGCACTCGAAGTCGCTGCGGCGCTCGATGCGCCGGTTGAGCGCGGTGAGCACCTTGCCCGGACCGCATTCGATGAGCTGCTGCAGGCCGCGCGCGGCGAGCGCGCGCACCGTCTCGCTCCAGCGCACCGGGCTCGAGAGCTGGCGCACCAGCAGCGTGCGCAGCTCGGCCGGATCGCGGTGCTCGGCGGCATCGACGGCGCTGAGGAATGCGATCCGCGGGCTGTGCCAGCGCACCGCCGCGAGCGGCTCGGCGAAATGCTCGGCGGCCGCGCGCATCAGGCTGCTGTGCGAGGGAACGCTCACCGGCAGGATCACCGCCCGCTTCGCGCCGCGCGCCTTGACCGCCTCGATCGCCCGCTCGACCGCGGTGCGCTCCCCGGCGATCACCACCTGGCCGGGGGCGTTGAAATTGACAGCCTCGACCACCTGGCCGGCCGCCGCCTCGCCGCAGGCCTCGATCACCACCGCATCCTCGAGCCCGAGGATGGCGGCCATCGCGCCGGTGCCGAGCGGCACCGCCAGCTGCATCAGTTGGCCGCGCCGGCGCACCAGCGTGATCGCCTCGGCGAACTCCAGGGCGCCCGCCGCCACCAGCGCGGTGAACTCCCCGAGGCTGTGGCCGCTGAGCACCTCGGGCTCCGGCCCGCCGCGCGAGCGCCACAGGCGCCACAGCGCAATGCCGGCGGCGAGCATGGCCGGCTGGGTGCACTCGGTGGCGTTCAGCGCCTCGGCCGGCCCCTCGGCCACACGCTGCCACAGGTCGTAGCC
>JAJXWE010000310.1 GCA_021781775.1 Pseudomonadota bacterium
CGCACCTCGAGGCTGAGCGCGTTGACCGGCGGATGCTCGATCTGGAGCACCGCGACATCGCCGTCGCTTCGGTAATGGATCGGCACAGCACCCCCCTCGGAAGATCGCGCCATGGTAGCGCGCCGCAGCCGCCTTATCGAGGCCACCGCACCGCGCCCACCAACACTCGAGCGGCGCTCAGGCGATGATTTGCCGCTCGCGCAGCGCTTCGAGCACGCGCTGCGCCTCCTCCTGGGGACCAAGCGGACTGGGTGTCAGGACGACCTCGGCGTGCTCGGGCGGCTCGTAGGGCGAATCGATGCCCGTGAAGTTCTTGATCTTGCCCTCGAGCGCGCGCGCGTAAAGACCCTTCGGATCGCGCCGCTTGCACTCATCGAGCGGCGTGTCGAGGAAGACCTCGATGAACTCGCCCGCCTCGAGCAGCTCGCGCACCATGCGCCGCTCGGCGCGGAACGGGGAGATGAACGAGCACAGCACGATCGCACCCGAATCGACGAACAACCTCGCCACCTCCCCGACGCGACGGATGTTCTCGACCCGGTCGGCATCCGTGAAACCCAAGTCGCGGTTCAGGCCGTGGCGCACGTTGTCGCCATCGAGCATGTACGTGTGCACCCCGAGCGCGTGCAGCTCGCGCTCGACGATGTTGGCGACGGTGCTCTTGCCCGAACCGGACAGGCCCGTGAACCACAGCACCGCCGGGCGATGACCGTTCAGGCGCGTGCGCGCGGCCTTGTCGATGAGCAGCGCCTGGCGGTGGATGTTGGTGGCCCGGCGCAGCCCGAAGCGGATCATGCCCGCCCCGGCGGTGGCATTGGTGAAGCGGTCGATGAGCACGAACGCGCCCGTGGCGCGGTTCTCGGCGTACGGGTCGAGCACGACCGGGCTCGTGGTGGACAGATTGCACAGGCCAATCTCGTTCAGTCCCAGGGTCTTGGCCGCGATGTGCTCAAGGGTGTTGACGTCCGTCTTGTGCTTCAGGCTCGTCACCCGCGCCGGCACGTAGCGGGTGCCGATGCGCATCAGGTAGGAGCGCCCCGGGAGCATCGGCTCCTCGATCATCCACAGCACCTCGGCGGCGAACTGATCGACCACCTCGGGGCGCGCATCCGCGTGCGCCAGCACATCGCCACGCGCCACATCCACCTCATCGCGGAGCGTCAGCGTGATTGCATCGCCGGCACGCGCCTCGGGCAGATCGCCGTCGGCCGTAACGATGCGCTGCACGGCGCTCTCGCGCCCCGAGGCCGCCACCACCAGCCGATCGCCCGGGCGCACCACCCCTGAGGCCACCGTGCCGGCGAAACCGCGGAAATCCAGGTTCGGCCGGTTCACCCACTGGACCGGGAAGCGCAGCGGCTTGTGCTCGAGCTCCTCGCCGACCTCGAGCGACTCGAGCTGCTCGATCAGGGTCGGGCCTTCGTACCAGCCCATGCGCTCGGAGCGGCGGATCACGTTATCCCCGAAGCGCGCCGACAGCGGAATGCTTCCCACCGAGTCGAACTGCAGCGGCGCGGCAAAGGCGAGATAGTCGGCGACGATCCGATGGAAGCGTTCGCCGGAGAATTCGACCAGATCGATCTTGTTGACCGCGAGCACCACATGCTTGATGCCGAGCAGCGCGCAGATGTAGCTGTGCCGGCGCGTCTGGGTGAGCACGCCCTTGCGCGCATCGACCAGGATCACCGCCGCCTGGCTGTTGGAGGCCCCGGTGGCCATGTTGCGCGTGTATTGTTCGTGCCCGGGGGTGTCGGCGACGATGAACGAACGGCGCGGCGTGGCGAAGAACCGGTAGGCAACGTCGATCGTGATGCCCTGCTCGCGCTCGGCCTGCAGACCGTCGACCAGCAGCGCCAGGTCAAGATCCTCCCCGGTGGTGCCGTGCTTGCGGCTGTCGCGCTCGAGCGCGACGAGCTGATCCTCGAGGACGAGCTGCGTGTCATAGAGCAGCCGCCCGATCAGGGTCGACTTGCCATCATCGACCGAGCCGCAGGTGAGAAAGCGCAGCAGCCCCTTGCGCTCGGCCGCAGCCGTGTCAGAAATAGCCGTCACGTTTCTTCTTCTCCATCGAGGCCGCCTCGTCATTGTCGATCAGCCGCCCGGAGCGCTCCGAAGTACGCGTCGCCAGCATCTCGGCGATGATGTCATCAAGCGTCGCGGCGCGACTCTCGATCGCAGCCGACAGCGGATAGCAGCCGAGGGAGCGGAAGCGCACCATGCGCACCTGCTCGCGCTCCCCGGGATTCAGCGGCATGCGTTCGTCGTCGCGCATGATCAGCTGTCCGTCACGCTCGAGCACCGGCCGGGCCGCGGCGAAGTACAGCGGCACCACCGGGATGTCCTCGGCGCGCGTGTACTGCCAGATATCGAGCTCCGTCCAGTTCGAGAGCGGGAAGACCCGGATGGTCTCCCCCTGATTGATGCGGGTGTTGTAGAGGTTCCACAGCTCGGGTCGCTGGTTGCGCGGATCCCAGACGTGGCCGGCGGAGCGGAACGAGAAGACGCGCTCCTTGGCGCGGCTCTTCTCCTCGTCGCGCCGAGCGCCACCGAACGCGGCGTCGAACTGCCACTGGTCGAGCGCCTGCTTCAGCGCCTCGGTCTTCATCACCTGCGTGTGCAGCTGCGACCCGGAGGTGATCGGGTTGATGCCGCGCGCAAGGCCGTCGGGATTGGTGTGCACCAGCAGCCGCACCCCGTAGCGCTCGGCGATGCGGTCGCGGTGCTCGATCATGGCGCGGAATTTCCAGCGGGTGTCGATGTGCAGCAACGGAAACGGCGGCTTCGCCGGATAGAACGCCTTCAGCGCCAAGTGCAGCATGACGCCGGAGTCCTTGCCGATGGAGTAGAGCATCACCGGATTGCGGAACTCCGCGGCGACCTCCCGGATGATGCCGATCGACTCGGACTCGAGCTGACGCAGGTGCGGCGGAAGACGGGCGGCGGTTGGTTTGGGATCGTTCATGCGCATCGACTCAGGTCGCAAGTGGCGCCAGCGGAAAGGCGCCGGCGGCTACGAAAAAGCTGTTGCGGAACTCCGGTTTGCCGTAGCGCAGCGGACGGCCGCCCGGAGCGAGCACCTGGCCGCCGGCGGCGACCAGCACCGCATGCCCCGCGGCAGTGTCCCACTCCATCGTCGTCCCGAGCCGCGGATACAGATCGGCCGCCCCGCTCGCCACCAGGCAGAACTTCAGCGACGAGCCCACCGAGACACGCTCGCTCACCGGATAGCCGCGCAGATACTGCTCAGTCTCGGGGGTGGCGTGCGACCGGGAGACCACCGCGATCAGCCCCGCAGATGGCGCCGGGCGCACGTGCAAGGGCTCGCGCGCTCCGGGTGCACCGCCGTCGGGCGGCTGTGCGAAGCGGAACGCCCGTCTGGCTACCGCATCACCGGCGTAGAGCATGCCGGTCACCGGAGCGTATACGACGCCGAGGACCGGTTGCCCGGCGCGGATCAGCGCTATATTGACCGTGAAGTCGCCGCGGCGCGCGATGAACTCCTTGGTGCCATCGAGCGGGTCGACCAGGAAGAACACATCGCCCACCACCGGAATGTGCCCGGCCGCGCAGGATTCCTCGGCAGCCACCGGAACGTCCGGGGCGATGC
>JAJXWE010000311.1 GCA_021781775.1 Pseudomonadota bacterium
AGATCGGCCTCGGGACGATCGGGCAGATGGGTCCGGCGGCGCTCGACCCGTTCATCATCTACCGCATTCTCGGGGGGATCGGGGTCGGGGTGGCCTCCATGATCTCTCCGTTGTACATCGCCGAGATCGCCCCGAGCGAGATTCGCGGCCGGCTGGTGTCCTTCAACCAGCTCGCCATCGTGATCGGCATCCTGCTGGTGTACTTCGTCAACTGGTTCATCCAGTCCCTCGGCACCCCGCAGTGGTATTACCACACCGCCTGGCGGCTGATGTTCGCTTCCGAAGCGATCCCGGCGCTGCTGTTCCTGGCACTGCTCGCCTTCGTGCCGGATACACCACGCTGGTTCGTGATGCACGGGCGCAATGCCGAGGCGCTCGCCGAGCTCGAGCGGGTCAACGGGTCGGAGCAGGCGCGCAGCATCCTCGCGGACATCGAGCGTTCTCTCGCGGTGCGCAGTGAGCGGCTGCTTGCCTTCGGCGCGCCGGTGCTCCTGATCGGCATCCTTCTGTCGGTGTTCCAGCAGCTGGTCGGCATCAATGCGGTGCTCTACTACGCGCCGCTGATGTTCAAGAACATGGGCGCCTCGACCAACTCGGCGTTCCTGCAGACGGTGGTGGTCGGAGCGGCGAACCTGCTGTTCACCTTCGTCGCCATCGCCACGGTCGATCGGCTCGGGCGCAAGCCGCTGCTCCTGATCGGCTCGCTCGCCATGGCGGCGTCGATGTTCCTGCTCGGTGGACTGTTCGATGCGCGGGCGGTGGGCATCTGGGCGCTGGTGGCGGTGGTCGCCTACATCGCCGGGTTCGCGCTCTCCTGGGGACCGGTGGTGTGGGTGCTGCTGGCCGAGATGTTCCCGAATTCCATCAAGGGCAAGGCGATGGCGATCGCGGTCGCCGCGCAGTGGATTGCGAACCTGTTCGTCTCCTGGTCTTTCAAGGTGCTCGACGGCAACGCCTGGCTCAACCACCACTTCCACCACGGCTTCGCCTACTGGCTATACGGGGCGATGAGCGTGCTGTCGGGGATCTTCGTGGTGCGCTTCGTGCCGGAGACCAAGGGGCGCACCCTGGAGTCCATCCAGGAGCTCTGGCACGGCGGGCGGCGGGCCGCCCCGGTGGCGGCCCGGGATTAGGATCGCGATTTCCGTAAGGCGCATGCCGGGCCCGGCCTGGAGCGGTTTGATCGTCACAGAGTCATCGGATTGCGTCCTGGGGGCGCACCAGATCGGACTACCAGTGGAATTGCGTCCTGCCATGCTGCGGCTGGGCAGGGAGCGCGCGCAGCTCGCATGAGCGCCGCCCGGACGGGCGACGATGAGCGCAGGTGACGTTCTGCGTGCGTGCCGCAGCATAGAGCGCTCGACGGAGGGCGGGCAGTTCCTCGCGCGCTGTGTTATGCGTCGAGATGTCCGCGGACGGCTCGATCAACGGGGCAGGGGATTATGGGTCTGCCCGGCGCGGTGCACCGAGATGTGAGGCGGAACTGCCGTGTCGCAATGCACCGCCCGGGGTACGGCGTGGGCCGTACCCCGGGCATGGACTTGCGCTGAGTTCAGTCCCCGAGACGCGGTGCTATACGACAGCAGCGGTCGGGTTGCGCATTAGACTGCGCTGACGCCCCTGCGGCGTGCGAGCGACGCCAAGCCGAGCAGGCCCGCTCCCACTGCGAACAGAGCCCAGGTCGCAGGCTCCGGAACGGACGTGATCGAATAGCCCGTGGCGGTCAGGACGGTCTCTGAATCACCGGAGTAATTAGCGAACTCGCCGTCCGCGCCGGTGCCGGCCGGATCGCTCTGACCCACGAGCGGATCGAAGAAGAAGCCATTGCTCAGATTCGTGCCCGCGAGGATCCCGCTGTAATTGCCATCGGCTCCGGCAATCGATCCCGGCGCGAATGTATTGTTGGTCGTGTCGTAGCCGAAATATATGTACGCGCTGCTGGCTAGGCTGTTCACGAAGCTGAGGCCGTACGTCGATCCGTCGAGCGAGACAGTGAAGCTGTTCAGGTCAGCGTAGCTCAAGATACCACTGTGCGAGGAGTCATAACTGAACGAACCTGACGCCAGTACGGTGTTGTTCGTGCCGGTGAAGGAGAAATTGTCGACGATGACCGAAGCGTGTGCCGCCGTGGCACCCACCCAGAGCGCTGCAGAGACCGCCAAGGTTGCGAATAGTGATCTTGATTCCATGTCGAACTCCTCAGGCCTTCTAAGTTGTCACCCGGTGTCGGCATGGGAGTGGAGCTGCCTCCATGCTATTCACCGCCGGGACTGTCCCGGCACAACAGATTCATGGACACCATACTCATCGCAAGATTGGGGCCTGTTCGTTGTTGACGCAATAAAATCAAAGATTTGTAGTTGACCGTCGCGATGTCGCGCCGAAGACTGTAAAGAATGCCGACGTATTTTGGCCTCGTGTGTGCTTCCAGACAGGGGCGCGAAAGATCGCCCATCCTGTTGAGGATCCGCCTGGCTCGTTCCGACTGGACGGGACGAGTCGGATAGACCGGGCTCCCGTGCGGCGAGATCGTCGCAAACGGCCCGCCGGCCGAGCGTCTGCGCCTGTTCTCCGACCCAGCGTGCACAACCGCCGGGAGAGCGACAGGTCATGCGTGGAAGCAGACCTTGCGGTGGTGCCGGCGCATGCGACAGCCGCGTGTGGACTGAGCGTTCCCGAGGATAGACTGCGACCTGTCAGAAGACCTGCACGACCCCGAGCCCTCTCGAAGGTCTGCAGAGACGGTGCAATGGGGACAGGGCAAGACGACAAGCGCGTCTTGCGGTCCGCTCGGGAAGACGGGCTGGACGTTAGCTTCGCTCCCTGTGCCTCTGCCGGCGGCGTCTGAGGTCGATGCGCTCGACCCCGATGTCGATCACCTGCAGCATCGCGGCGGTGGCCGCAGACGCATCGCCGGCTTCGATTGCATCGACCACCGCGGCATGCGCATTGACCGTGGTTTCGTGGTCGGTCGGGTCGTCGACCGGGGAGCTGTGCATGAAGGAGGCGACGAGCGCCGTCTCGATGAGGCCGGCCGCCGAGCGCATCATGGGATTGCCCGAGGCATCGCCGATCACCAGGTGAAAGTCGAGGTCCGCCTCGGCGAAGCTCTGGCGGTTGTGGTCACTGCGCCCCATCTCCCGCACGCACGCGCGCAGACGCGCCACCTGCTCGCTCGAGCGGCGCTCGGCTGCGAGCCCGGCGGCGGCCGGCTCGATGGCACGGCGCACCTCGACCAGGCAGTGCATGAACCCGTCATCGAACCCGATGCGCACGCGCCAGGCCAGCACGTCGGGGTCGAAGTAGTTCCAGTACACCCGCTCGCGCACCCGCGTGCCCACTCGGGTCTTGGACACGACGAAGCCCTTGGCGGCGAGGGTCTTCATGACCTCGCGGATCACCGTGCGGGATACCGCGAAGCGCGCGATCAGCTGCGGCTCGGGCGGCATGTTGCCCCCGGGGGCGTACTGGCCCTGCAGCAGCTCCATGCCGAGCGTGGCGGCGATCTGGTCGTGGCTGGATCTGGCCCGCTCCAGCGCGAGGCGGCTCAGCCGGGGTAGCGGATGGGGCATGACCGCTCGTGCGCGGGGTGCGGCAGATCGC
>JAJXWE010000004.1 GCA_021781775.1 Pseudomonadota bacterium
GCTCGCCCACCGTGGTCATGTGCTTGAAGCGGTGGTTGTACTTGGCCGGGGTGTCGGGTCCGGCGCGGCGCAGGGCGCGGATCGCCGTCGGCGAGGTGTGGAAGATGTTGACGCCGAGCTCCTCGGCGATGCGCCAGAGGCGCCCGGCGTCCGGGAAGGTGGGCACCCCTTCGTAAATCACCGAGGTCGCCGCCAGCGCGAGCGGCCCGTACACAATGTACGAATGCCCGGTGATCCACCCGACGTCGGCCATGCACCAGTAGACATCTTCCGGGTGGATATCCTCTATGTACTTGGAAGTGCCGGCCACGTAGGCGAGGTAGCCCCCGGTCGAATGCTGGGCCGCCTTCGGTTTGCCCGTGGTGCCCGAGGTGTACATGAGGAACAGCGTGTCGTTGGCGTCCATGATCTCGGGCGCCACCTCCTTGCCCCGGTATTCGGCGAGCGCCTCATCGACGAAGAAGTCCCGCTGCTTCAGCATCGGCGCTTCGCTCCGGTACTGTCCGGGATAGCGTCTCCAGAACAGCACCTTCTCGATCTCGATCCCGTCCCTCGCGGCCTCGGCCACCGTCGGTTCGGCCTTTTTCCCGTGATCGATGAGCTTGCCGGCGCGCTGATACGCATCCATCGTGATGAGCACGCGGCTGCCGGAATCGACGATGCGGTGCGCGCAGGCGGAGGCGGAGAAGCCGCTGAACACCTGCGAATGAATCACCCCGAGCCGGGCGCAGGCGAGCATCGTGATCGGCAGCTCGAGCGTCATAGGCAGGTGCAGCGTGACGCGATCGCCGCGCTTGAGGCCACAGAAGTCCCGCAGCATCGCCGCCACTTCGTTGACGCGCCGGTGGAGCTGCTGGTAGGTGAGGGCGATGATCGGCTCGCCCTCCTGCTCGGGCACGAAGTAGAAGGCCGTCTTGTTGCGATGACTCGCCAGGTGCCGGTCGACGCAGTTGTGGCAGGCGTTGAGTTTGCCGCCCACGAACCATTTGAAAAACGGCGGCCGGGAGCTGTCGAGGGTCGTGTGCCAGTATTGCTTCCAGTCGAGCAGGTCGGCGTATTCGCGAAAGCATTCCGGGAAATTCTCCTCCGAGAAGCGCTCGAAGATGGCCGCATCGGTGAGGTACGCCTGGCCGATGAATTTTGACGGCGGCGGGATGTGGTTCTCCTCCCGCCAATGCGCGGCGATGATCGCTCCATCGGCTACAACATCGATCGTACTCATATCGCTCTCTCCACAACTGTTTTGAGCTGGATTGGGACAGCGGTCGCGGCGGCGCGATGGGTGAGGACAGCAGCCCGGCCCCCGGACGTCGCGTCCGATGGTTCGCCCGTTGCTCGTCCCCTCCCGAGTCCCCTCCCGGAACCCTTCCGCCTCGCTCTGCTGCTGCGCGCGAGTCCTGGACGCTCTTAAGCCCACCCGTGCGACGCAAGCCTCGCCCCTCTTTCGGGGCGAGCGCGTTGCGCCGTCCAAAATCACGTCCGCGATGGTGCCGCGGCTTACCCCCGCGCGGATCGCTTTACAGTCCCGCAAAATTGATGCAAGAGCAATGCCAGTGGAAAATGCCGGTGATCGACGCCAAACCGCGGATGAGGGTGTTACCTCAGGTAACGTCGTATTACGGCGCGTAACAGGACGCGGGGACCCTCTTGGACCCATCGTCAAGCGCCCGAGGCTCAGTTCGAGCTCTCTGGCAAACGGCGTGGGATGCCCATGCGCTGGCGCCGCTGCCAGAGCGACTTGCGGCTGATCCCGAGCCGCCGCGCCAGCTCGGACTCGGTCAGCTGGTGCTGGTGGCGCAGCACGAAGTCGCGGAAATACTCATCCAGGTTCAGCTCCCCGCGCAGCTGGGCCCGCGGCCCGTCCGCGAGCCCGAGATGCTCGACATCGATCACCGTTCCCTCGCACAGAATCGCGGCGCGCTCGAGGCAGTTGGCCAGCTCGCGCACGTTGCCGGGCCAGGAATGCCCTCGCAGCTGCGCTCGCGCCGCGGCGCTGATCGAAAGCTGCTCGCGCCCGAGGCGCGCGGCAACCGCAGGCAGCATCTGGTCGATCAGCAGATCCACATCGCCGCCGCGCTCGCGCAGCGGCGGCAAGCGGATTTCGATGACCCGCAGGCGAAAGTAAAGGTCCTCGCGGAATCCGCCGTCGGCCACCATGTGCGCCAAGTCGCGATGCGTGGCGGCGAGCACCCGCACGTCGACCCGGTACGCGCTCGCCGCACCGACGGCGCGCACCTCACCGTCCTGCAGCGCGCGCAGCAGCCTCGCTTGGGCGGGTGGCGCGAGCTCGCCGATCTCGTCGAGAAACAGCGTGCCGCCGTGCGCGGCCTTGAACAGGCCGGGCTTGCTCTGGCTCGCGCCGGTGAACGCGCCACGCTCGTGACCGAAAAGCTCGGTCTCGATCAGTGTCTCGGGAATGGCCGCGCAGTTGACCGGCACGAACGGTCCCCCGATACGCCGGCTGCCCGCGTGGATCGCGCGGGCGATCAGCTCCTTGCCGGTGCCCGATTCGCCGAGGATCAGCACCGTGGCGTCGGTGCCGGCGACGCGGCCGACGGTTTTGGCCACTTCGCCCATCGGCGGCGAGTGCCCGATGATGCCGTCGATGGGCCAGCTCCGTGCCAAGTCCTGCGCCATGGCGCGGTTGGAGCGGACTAGGCGGGCCTGCTCCAGCAGCCGGCGCGCGGTCAGCAACAGCTCTTCGAAGTCGAACGGCTTGGCGATGTAATCGGCCGCGCCGCGCTTGATGCACTCGACCGCCGAGGCGATGCTGGCATAGCTGGTCACGATCAGCACCGGCACACCGGTGCTCGAGCCCACCAGCTCGATGCCCGGCGCATCCGGTAGCCGCAGGTCGGCGATGACCAAGTCGAAGCCGCGCGGGTCGAGCTCGAGCGCCTGGGCCACGCTGGCGGCTTCGGCGGTCTGATACCCCTCGCGCCCGAGGCGCTTGGCGATCTGTCCGCGGATCAGCGGTTCGTCCTCGACGATGAGGATCCGGGCGTTGAGAGACGCCCCGCGTGCGCCGAGGGATGTATCCGAAGAGTTTGTCATGCGACTTGGCCCAGGGTGGGTTGCGGCAGAAACACTTCGACCCGGGTGCCCACGCCCGGGGTGCTTTCGATCTGTACGCGACCGCCATGGTCACGCACGATGCCATACACGACCGAGAGTCCGAGCCCCGTGCCACGCCCAGGCGCCTTGGTGGTGAAAAACGGCTCGAACACCCGATCCAGTGATTCCCGCGGGATGCCGCAGCCTTGGTCTTCGACCTTGAAGCTCACGCCCTCCCCGGAGGTCCTCGCGCGCACGCGGATGGCGCTGTCGGCCGGCGAGGCGTCCGCCGCATTGGTCAGAAGATTCACCAGCACCTGCAGGATCTGCTGGCGGTCGCCCGCCAGCTCGAGCGACGGGGGCACGAGGTTGACAAAATGGAGCCGCTCGTGGAGGTGGGCCAGACCGACCAGCCGCAGCGCATCGTCCACGCAGGCTGAGAGACTGAAGGGCTCCCTTCGGCGCGCTGAACCCGCGCCCGGGTGAGTGAACGACAGCAGCGTCGAGACGATCTGTTGGATGCGACGCGTCTGACTGAGAATATCCTCGAACGCGGCGCGCAGCTCCGCGCTCGCGTCGAGCATCAAATTCTGCGCCAGCGCGCTGATGCCGGTGAGCGGATTGCCGATCTCGTGCGCCACGCCGGCGGCCAGGGTGCCGATCGAGGCGAGCCGCTCGGTGTGTGCCAGTTCCGCCTCGAGCCGCCGCCGCGCGGTCAGGTCCTCGATCAGTAGGATGTTATCGCCTTCCGGTTCCGCGCCCACCGTCGCCTTGTGCAGATTGAGCCAAAGCGTGCCGCCCGGCGCGCTCAACTCCACCCGGTACTGGTGGGCGTCGTTCGCCGCCAGAAAGCCCGACAGCAGCTGCGCCCAGGGCGCCGGCAACTCCTCGACCCGGAGCCCGAGCGCGGCGTCCTCTGGCACGCTCGTGAACCGCGCCAAGCGCCGGTTCCACAGCCGCACCCGTCCATCACCGGAAACCGAGCAGGCGCCGATCGGCAGCTCGCGCAGCATTTGACGATGCAGGCGGCGCAGGTGGTCGAACTCGGCGGCGAGCCCCGTCAGCCGCCGCGCCGAGCGCTCCAGATATTCCTCGACCAGTCGGCCGGCGGGCTCGCGGGTGCCGAGCAGCGCCCACGCCTGATGGGGTCCGATCAAGCCCGAGAGGTTGCGCTCCAGGCAGTGCTCGAGTGCGAGCAGCGCGTGCGGCCGGGACTCCTGCGGGTCGAGCCGGCAGTCGGCGAGCGCGCGCTTGATCTCGCGCTCGGCGTCCGCCGGTCCGAGCGCGGCGCTCAGGCGGCCGGTGAGCTGCGCGACGCTCGGCACCTGCGGATCCTCGCGCAACAAGGGTGCATGCAGGCGAATCGCCTGATCGGCCAACCGCTCTCGGGTCCGCGGCCGGGTGGCGAGCGACACCACCACCAACAGGCTGATATTGATCGTGAGCGTCCAGAATGTCAGCGACGGCCAGTCGGGCGCGGCCGGATGAGGCGCAGACCCGAGCTGTACGCCGAACAGCGGCAGCATCAGCCGCACGAACCACACCGCCATGCCGCCGCTCGCGCCGGCGAGGAACCCGGCGCTCGTGGCGCGCGGCCAACTCAGCAGCGCAACGACCCCCGGCAGGAACTGCGTCACCGCCAGAAACGAGATCACGCCCATCTGCACCAGTCCCTGGTTCTGGCGCATCACGACGTAGGCAAGGTAGCCAATGCCGATCACCGAGGCCAGCAGCAGCCTTCTCCAGCGGCGCAACTGCCGATACAGGTCCCCGCCGCTGCGCCGCGGCAACCACAGCGGCAGCGTGAGGTGGTTCAGGCACATGCCGCCGAGCGCCAAGGACTCCACGATGAGCATGGCGCTCGCCGCCGAGACACCCCCGACGTACGCCAGCAGCGTCAACGCGTTACCGCCGTAGCGCCGGGCAAGGGCCAGCACGAAATAATCCGGCGGCGCCGCGCTCGCTGTCTTGATGCCCGCCCACAGGATGAGCGGAATCGGCAGATTGAGCAGCGCCAGGTAAAGCGGGTACAGCCACGAGGCGCTCCTCAGCCCCTCGCTCGCGCCGTTCTCGACGAACAGCATGTGAAAGCAGCGCGGCAGCAGGAAGGCCGCCGACGCGGCAAGCAGCAGAAGCGTCATCCAGCTGTCGCCGCCGACCGGTGCATACATCCTCGAGAGCAGCTGTGGGTGCCTCGAGAGCCAGCGACCGACACCCGACCAGCCGCCGAACACCACCACCACCACGAACACGCCGGCGGTGAGCAGCGCCACGAGCTTGACGCTCGACTCGAACGCGATCGCCACCACCAAGCCTTCATGGCGGGCGCGCGGGCGCAGGTGGCGGGCCCCGAACGCTATGGCGAACAGTGCGATGAGCGCGCAGAACGCGGCCGCCAGGAGTGGGGAGTGGGCGGCGTGCCGCCCGGTCAGCACCTCCACCGAGCTGGTCACGGCGCGGATTTGCAGCGCCATGTACGGCAGCAGCCCGAGCAGCATGAACATCGTGACCAGCGGTCCGGTGAATCGGTTGGCATAGCGGAACGCCAACAGATCGGCCAGCGACTGCAGCTCGCGGTCGCGCACCACCCTCAGGATCGGTGAGAGCAGCAGAGGGGCCAGAAAGAACGTCAGCGTCACGCCGAGATAGATGGTGAGGAAGAGAAAGCCGCGATGGTCCGCGAACCCGACGCTGCCGTAATAGGTCCAGGTGGTCGCGTAGACCCCGAGCGATAGCGAGAACGTCACCGGATGGCGCGCGAGGCGCGCGGGCAGGACGCTACGCTCGGTCAGCCATGCCACCAGGAACAGCAGCGCGAGGTAGGCCAGCGCGACGAGGAGCAGTGTGACGAGGTCAATCGTCATGGCCTCTGCGGTGCGCCAGCCAGGCGGCAACGCCGATCAACAGCAGCCACATCAGATAGGGGGCCCACCAGCCGCGGGCCGGCGCGGCCCACAGCACCGCCGCCGGGCTTGCCAAGAGTACCGTCGCGATCCCGGTCAACGCCGCCGATTCGGCGCCGCGTTGTGGAGCGGTCTCGCCGCCTTTGCGGATCATTCAGGTTTCCCCGCCCAGTGTTACCAAGGGTAGCACACAGTTGCCGCCGGTAGCGACCGGACAGGTGCCCGCAAGCCGAATCGGACAAAGACGTACGACCAAGCTACTGTTAACCAAAAGGTTTTTCGACCGACGTTCGTGCGTCCCCGGGCTGGCAAACCACTTGCATGTGACACGGCGCAAGGCGGGATGAATGACTCGGGGGCGCCGCCGCCCCACAGTCGGATGGGAAACACCTCCGGGGATCCTACAGGCACATTGGGAGAATCCGAGTGATGCGCACACACCCGTTGTCATCGCGACACCCGATCGTTCGCACATCCTTGAGGGCTGCGGCGGGGATCGCTCTCGCAATAGCCGCGCTGCCGGCCTCGGCGGCCAATCCCCCATTCGCGATCGTCGGCCCGACGGAATGGAACCTGCCCATCGTGCCCTCGGCCAATGTATTCATTCAGAGTTTCTACGTGCAGAACAGCGACGTCGCCTACAACCGCAACGCCCGCGAGGTCGCCGGCCCCGATGCGCACGCGTACGTGGGACTGTCGCGCTGGGCGCATCTGTTCTCGTTCAAGGCACTGCCCAAGGTGGGGTTTTTCTGGGAGTACCTGCAGCCGGAAGTCGACGTGCAGCCCTCCGGAAATTCAAACAGCGTGACCGGCATGGGGGATCCACTGTTCGACTTCGCCGCCTATATCCGGCCGACCGACTCCTTCACGATCGGCTATCAGAACCTTCTGTCGGTTCCCATCGGCAACAACACCCTGTCGAATCACGCGTGGATAGAGTACCCGACGGTCATCTTTGACTGGCACCCGAGCGGCTCACATTGGTTCGACAAATTCGGTGACGACGGCACCGTCGGCGCCGGCATCTCCTCGACGGTGCGCAACACGGCCTGCGCGGGCGTAGGCGAGGACTGCAACGTGGGCGACACCTACTTCGTGCAGGACTCCATTCGCTACCAGGTCACTTCGTGGTTTGCGCCTTTCGTGGACGACATATACCAGGGTCAGTCCTCCGGCCACACCGAGGTCACCCACACCCGCATCTTCGGCAATTTCGAGAACGACATCGGCGGCGGGGCGAAGTTCAATTTCACGCCGAAGCGGTGGCTCGCGGTTTGGTATCTGACGAGCACCGCAGGTAACAACACCGTCAAGACGAAATCCATCTACTTCCGCTTCGTCAACATCTTCTGAGCGCCGCGGCGCTTGCCTGGGGGTATACACAATGGCTGATGAAATCAAGCTGGCCAACCCGGGTCCGCTGGGACTGATCGGGTTTGGCCTGACAACGGTTATCCTGAGCCTGATCAACGCCGGCATTCTGCCGCAGGCGGGAACCTCGGTGGTGTTGCCGCTCGCGTTCGCCTATGGCGGTCTGATCCAAATCATCGCCGGGCTCATGGAGTTTCGGGTCGGCAACACCTTCGGGATGGTCGCGTTCCTGAGTTACGGTGCGTTCTGGTGGTGGTTCTGTTTGTTGATTCTGCTCGGCTCCCATGGCATCCTCGATCTGAAGGACGCCGGCTCCACGATCGGCGCAACGCTGCTCGCGTGGGGCGTGTTCACGCTGTACATGTGGGTGGGCACGTTTCGCATCAACAAGGCACTGTGGTGGGTGTTTCTGACCTTGTGGGTGACGTTCTTCCTGCTCGGCTTTGGTGCCCTGGGCGGCTTGCACGGCTTGACCGTCACCGGCGGATGGGTGGGCATCCTGTGCGGGCTGCTGGCCGCATACACCAGTTTTGCCATCGTGATCAATACGACCTTCGGCCGCACCGTCCTGCCGATCGGCGCGCCCGCCTGAGACGCGGGAGTTGGAGCCGGAGCTGTGGAGGAAGCTCCGCTCGGGCGCCCCGTCGGCCCTTGCCCCCCGCCGGGCCGGCGGGGCGGGCGCTGGAATTGGGACCTGCGATTCGCGTGCCCGGTGGCGGTCACGAACGACGGTGAGGGCGTGAGCCAGCGGAGCAGGGGGTCGGAATCCCGTGCGGCAAGCGAGACCCCCGGCATGCCCTCGCCCCGCATTGCGCGCGACAAGCGCGCAATGCGGTGTCCAGCAGAGAAGCCCTTGCCGATCGCACCATCCGTTGCATCGCACGCGCGCCACGCCCCGCGGGGTTGCCGCGGGGAAATGTGCAAGCCGTAAACGGCCGGTTGCAGCCTTTGGCGGTTTGGCGGCATCGAGCGGGGGGCCGGTCTTCATCTGCAGCGCCAGATGCGGTGGGATCTCGCCGCGCACCCGCTCCCCACGTACCCCAGCGTCTCGCTGCGCTGCGGCGGCATTGCGAGTTCATCATGCGCCTGCAGCAGAGCTTGATCGGCTGCTCCTCGCCGCGGCGCACCTCGATTTCTTTGTGAATAGGCTTCTCGCGCGCGGAGCGCACGGAGTCCTGTATTGCCCATCGGCTTGGAGGCGGCACGGATGCATTCTCACAATTTCTCTGTGCCCCCATTGCGCTGGTCGCTATACCGTGAGATACTATCATAAATTATAATCAATCCATCTATGATTACCGACCGGTTTCGCAGCCTGGGTTTTCTGCTGAAGGACGTCAGCCGGCGCTATACGCGCCGCTTCGAGGAGCGCGCACAGCGGCTCTCACTGACCCTGCCGCAGTGCCGGGCACTGGTTCACCTACAAAGCAACGAGGGCGTCAGCCAAAAGCGGCTGGCGGAACTCGCCGATGTCGATCCCATGACGCTGGTGCGCATTCTCGATCGTATGGAGGCCGACGGGTGGATGCAGCGGCGCTTCGACCCGAGTGATCGGCGAGCCCACACGTTGTGGCTGACCCCCGCGTCCGCGCCCGTGCTCGAACAGATCTGGCAACTGCTCACCGAAACGCGCACGGAAATGCTGCGCGGGCTCTCAAGCGAGGAGCGCGAAATGCTGCTGACACTACTTGAACGCGTGCACGCCAATTTGACGGCGCTGGCACCGCTGTCGTCCGAAGCGGATTCCGGCACCGACGCCGGCCGCAGGTCCACGAGGTCCGACCGATGAGTGATTCCGGGCAAACGGACGATTCGACGAGCACTTCGGCGCCGGCGGTGCGGCCGCTGCGCGCACGGCTACGCCGACCGCTGATGTGGGGCGTGCCTCTGCTGGTGATCGCGGGCGCTCTGTATTTCTACCTTACCAGCGGTCGTTATGTGTCGACCGACGATGCCTATCTGCAGGCGGCACAGGTGTCGATCAGCGCCGATGTCTCCGGCCGCGTGATCGAGCGCTATGTGCACGACAACGAGCTGGTGCGGCGAGGCCAGATTCTCTTCCAGCTCGATCCGCGGCGGTTTCACATCGCGGTCGAGTCCGCGCGCGCGCACCTTGCCGCCGCGCGGCTCGCAGTCGAGTCGCTCGAGGCCGATTACCGGGCCGATCAAGCCGCGCTCGCCTCCGCACAGAGCCGGCAGGACTACGCCGAGCGCGAATACCGCCGCCAGGTGCGCTTGCTCAAGATCGGGGTCTCCTCGAAATCCCAGTTCGACCGCGCACAGCTGGCCCTGCGGCAATCGCGCCAAGCGGTTTCGGGCGCGCAGCAGCAGATCGAGGCGGTACTCGCCCGACTGGGCGGCCGTCCCGACAGTCCGCTCGCTCAACACCCGCAGGTCGCCGAGGCGCAGGCGGCGCTCAATCATGCGCTGCTCGAGCTGTCCTATACCACCGTGCGCGCTCCCATGACCGGCATCGTGACTGAGGTACAGCACCTGCAGATTGGGGATTATCTGCCGCTCGCCACCAAGGCATTCGTGCTGGTTTCAACGCACGATGTGTGGATCGCGGCGGACTACAAGGAAGACGTGCTTGCCAACGTCCGTCCCGGCGAGAAGGCGACGGTGACCATCGATGACTATCCGGACCGGACGTTCCACGCGGTCGTGGCCAGCATCACACCCGGCACCGGTGCGCAGTTCTCGATCCTGCCGCCGCAGAATGCCACGGGCAATTGGGTCAAGGTGGTGCAACGCCTCGACGTGCGGCTGCGGCTAACAGGTAAGCTGCCGCCGGTGCGCTCGGGGCTAAGCGCCGAGGTGACGATCGACACGCAGTCCGGGCCCGCCGCGCGCCCCGCGGGCGGCTGAGTCGAGGCACCGAGCGCCCTTACCGCATCATGGATCACGCCGCCGCCAACGCCCATCCGCACCGGGCCGCGCTCACGATTGCGGTGACGCTCGCAACCATGTTGCAGTCGATCGACACGACGATCGCCACCGTCGCGCTGCCGCACATCGGCGGTAGCATGGGTGCGACCCTCGTGCAGATGGACTGGGTGCTGACCTCGTACATTGTCGCGGCGGCGATCGCCACGCCATTGTCGGGGTGGCTCGCAGGGCGCTTCGGGCGCAAACAGGTTCTGGTCGTAGCCGTGATCGGTTTCACGGTGAGCTCCGCACTGTGCGGACTGGCGCAGTCGATCTGGCAAATCGTGCTTTTCAGGCTGCTGCAAGGCGGGTTCAGCGCCGCGCTCGTGCCGCTCTCCCAGGCCGTGCTGCTCGACATCTATCCGCCCGAAGAGCACGGTCGCGCCATGGCGCTGTGGGGCCAGGGCGTGGTCTTCGGCCCCATGATCGCACCGGTGCTCGGCGGTTGGCTCACCAACAACTACACGTGGCGTTGGGTGTTCTACATCAATGTGCCGTTCGGCATACTTTCGGCGCTCGGCATCATGCTCTACATGCGCGAAACCGAGAAGCGGCGCTCCACTTTCGATTTTTTTGGTTTCGCCACCCTGGGCCTCGCGGTCGGCGCGCTGCAGATCTTCCTCGACCGCGGCTCGCTCAAAGACTGGTTCGGCTCCCCGGAGATCTGGATCGAGGCGGGACTGGCGCTGCTCGGTCTGTACTGGTTCCTCGTGCATACGTTCACCACGCGCGAGCCATTCATCAGTCCAAAACTGTTTCGCGATCGCAATTTCACCACGGGCAACGTCCTGATGTTGATCATCAGCATGGTGCTGTTCGCGACGATCGCGCTGTTGCCGCCGCTGCTGCAGGATCTGCTCGGCTATCCGGTGCTGACCGCCGGTATCGCCATGGCGCCGCGCGGGATCGGCAGCTTCGTCGCCATGTTCCTCGCCGGGCGGTTGATCGGACGGGCCGATCCCCGCCTATTGATCGGCACGGGCTTGGGGATGGCTGTGTGGTCGCTGTGGGCCATGGCGCATTACTTTTCAACGCAAATGCCGCCCTGGCTGATCTGGGGCGTGACCTTCATGCAGGGTCTCGGTATCGGACTTACGTATGTCACCATGACCACTATCACGTTCACGACCCTCGCGTCGCACGAACGCTCGGAAGGCACCTCGTTCTTCAACCTGGTGCGCAACATTGGCGCCAGCGTCGGAATCTCCGCCACGAGTGCTCTGATTACTCGCAACAGGCAGGTGATTCATCAGAGCCTGGTGTCGCACATCGTGCCCTATGGGGGACAGCTGCGGCTGCAGGCGCCATTCAGCTTCACGTCCGTCGCCGGCTTGTCCGCTCTCAACCGGGTGGTGACGCAACAGGCGACGATGATCGCCTACAACGACGATTTCATGCTGATGTGTCTGATGACCGCTGCGTTGTTGCCTCTGCTGCTATTGCTGCGTCCAGGCGGCCGCCGCGGCCGCTCCGAGGAACCGATGGTGCTGGAGTAACCGATGAGGCGTGCTCGACATCTGCTGCGGGGTTGGGTGCTTGGGGTGCCCGTACTCATCGCGCTCGCGCTCACCGGCTGCACCGTGGGTCCGGCGTTTCAGCGTCCGCAGGTGGCGACGCCGGATTATTACCGCCCGCGGCCACCCGGTGCGCGACCCGTCCGTGCGACGCCGAAGCGGTATCATCAGCGGGCGATTCTCGGGGCCGGCACGACGGGGCCGTGGTGGCAACTGTTCCAGTCCCCGCGCCTCGATGCGCTGATCCGCCAGGCGCTCGCCGACAATCACGATGTGGCGGCCGCGCAAGCCTCACTCGCCCGTGCGCGTGAATTGATCACCGTGGGCGGCGCGGCACGCTACCCGCAGATCGCCGCCAACGCCGGCACCGGACGCCAGAAATACGGCGCGGAGTTTCTCGGCCCGCTCGCCTTCGCGCCGTTCAGTTACGTCGCCGCCGGAGTCGGCGTCAATTACCTCCTCGATTATGTGGGCGTGACGCGCCGCACGGTCGAGGAGAGCCGTGCGCTCGAGCAATATCAGCGCAGCGAGCTCGCCGCGACGCGCCTCGTGCTCACCGGGGAGGTCGCCGCGCAGGCCGTGACCCTCGCCGCAGCGCGGGCTGAGATTGACGCGGTGCGCGGCCTCTTGGCCCAGGATCGGGACAACGTTGCGCTCGTGCGCGGGGCGGTCGCGGCAGGTTCCAAGCCGCAGCTCGATGTGCTCACCGCGCAGACTCAGCTTGCAAGCGACATGACCCTGCTGCCTCCTTTGTACCAAAAGCGTGCCATGGCGGCTCATGCACTCGCGGTATTGCTCGGGCAGGCTCCCGCCTCCTGGCGAGCGCCCGAGCCCACCTTGACCCAATTGACGCTGCCGCTGCGGGTGCCGGTCAGCGTGCCCTCAGAGCTGCTGCGGCGTCGTCCGGACATCCGCGCCGCGGCGGCCGAGCTGCATGCGGCTACGGCCGCGGTGGGCGTGGCGACCGCCAATCTTTATCCACGCATTGTGCTCAGCGGCACGCTGGGCGAGGAAGCGTTGCGACCCGCGCACCTCTTTGATGCCAGTTCCCTCGCCTGGTCGTTGGTCGCGGGCCTGACCGCGCCGCTCTTTGATGGCGGCAAGCTGCACGCCGAACGGCGTGCCGCGCTCGATGTGCTGCATGAGCGGGCCGATCTATATCAGCAGGTGGTGCTGAGCGCCTTCGGGCAGGTGGCCGATGCGCTCGATGCGTTGCGTCACGACGCGCAACTGCGTGCCGCGCAGGCGCGCGCCCTCGATCTGGCGCGACGGCGCCTGCGGCTCGAACGCGCCAGCTATCGCGCTGGCAACAGCGGTCTGCTGCAGGTGCTCGATGCGCAGCGCGAGCGCGAGCGGGCCAAGCTCGGGCTGCTCAGCGCCGAGGAGCGTCAGTACCTCGATACCGTACGGCTGTTGCTGGCGGCCGGCGGGCGCGTGCACCCGGCCGGGACGGACCACCCACCCCGGCGCAGCGTCGCCGAATCGAACGGCGGGTCACGCGGGATCGGGGCCGGTTCCTGAACGGAGCGAGTCTCTGACGAGGCGAGCATCGGATTGAGAACATGGGAGGGGAACATCGATGATGAACGATGAATGGCTCACTCGTGGCACAACCCCTGAGGCCCCGGGCGATGCGCCTCGGTCGCCTCTCGGGGCACGCCAGCCCTTGGCGCTTGAAATGGCCACGCAGCGAATGTGCCCCTTCGGCGCACGGGCGATCCGGGAGTCGATCGGCTTGCCGCGTTCAGCGCGCTTCAGAACCGGGCGCGCGTCACGGCACGGTTGCGGCCCGTTACCGGCCTCGCCGATCGGAGTCGATGGCGCGCGAATCGCGCGCAGCGGAGCGTCTCGTTGAGGTCGCATCCGAAATTGTCCGCGCCCACTCGAGAAGTCCTCATATCACCGACATGCACAGGCCGAACGATCCACCGTGCTCCAGAGCGCAGACGCACGGGTGGAGGAGACGTCGGCCTGGGGCACGGCGGAGGATCTGGCAGCGGTTGATCGTTCTGCTGGCGGGGCTCGGGCTCGGCACCCTGGCGCATGCCGCGACCGCCCCGCCCCACGAACCGGAGCTCGATGGCATGCAGCTCAGTGTCGATGAGCATCTGCTGAGTGACGCACCGGACCACAATTATGCCGGCGGTGGTGCAATCAGTGCGTCTGGCTCCTTCGCACGTCACGATGGCCTCGATACCGTGCTCGGGGCCATCGATCGCTTTACGCTCGGATATGAGGATCGCGCGACTGAGCTCACGCCCCCTTGGCATGCCTTGGCAGTGGGAATGCTGGTGTTCACCCCCCGCAATCTGAGGCGTTCCCGGGCGATTCCGGGGGAACGCCCGTACGCGAGTCTCGTGTTCGCCAGTACTGCGCGTCGCTACCTCGAGCGCGATCATGCGGTGAGTTACCAGTCGGACTTGATGTTCGGCATGCTCGGGCTCGCGGCCGTGGGCCAGTTTCAAAATGCACTGCATCGGCTCACGCAAAGTCAGCGGGCGTACGGCTGGGGTCAACAGATCTCCGCGGGCGGTGAGCCGACGGCAGGCTATAGCCTGTCACGCGCGGCGCTGCTCGCCGGTGAGCCGCGTGGCGCGCACCGCTACGACCTGCATTGGACAGCTGCGGCGAGCGTCGGGACCATCACGGAAGGCAGTCTCGCGTTGGCGTTGCGCTGGGGGCGAATCGAGTCGCCCTGGTGGGCCAACGCACCCGAACAGAATCTGTACGTTCAGGAAACTCATCCGCTGCCGCCGCCCTTGCCGCGCGGCGCGCCGCCGGAGCTGTTCGTGTTGCTCGGCGTTCGGCTCACGGCTCGTCTGTACAATGCCTTTCTCGAGGGTCAGTTCCGTCACAGCGCGGTGCGCTACAGTTTCGGCGATCTCAATCCGCTGCTCGGGGACGCCTGGGCGGGATTCGAGTTTCGCACGCATCACCTGGCGATCCGTTATCTCATCCGCTGGGAGTCCCCGGAGCTGCGCTCCGGTACGGGTGCGCATTCGTTCTTCTGGGGGAACGTTGAGATCACAGTTCCATTGGGAGGATGAATGAGCGCGCAGCCGCGAGAGGAATGGTAGTCATCATGAGTAGCTGGAGCCCACCCGCGCGCCCGAGCGAACCCTGTGCCTCAAGTTCCCCGAGGCGCACATCCGACCGACATTCTGCGTATCCGGCCGACGCACGGCGGCCTCGATGCCCGCTTTCCGCCCATCTATCCATCCAGCCCCGTCTGAATCCAGGAGCCGCACACATGACCGAAATCGAAAAGTTGCTCAACCTACGGAACAAACTCGTCAACAATCGGCGCGCGCTCGTCGAGACCTATCAGAAGGCCGAGCCGCGCCAACTCACCGGCGAGGCGCTGGCGCACTTGCAGGAGGCAATCGACGCGGTTGACCGGGCTATCGACGACGAGCGGCGTAACGAATCTCCGGTCCTACCACCGCGAGCCCCGCAATCCCGACCCTGACCGCGTCAACGGAGTTTCACTGGGGAATGCATGAGCGCGCAGATGCACAGAGCGCCTTGTGCCAAGCGAGCGACTCATCACCCCGGTCGAGGCGCGGCAGGACCACCAGAGCGCCCGAGCAGCAGGGCGGCCAGCCCGGCGGACAGCGCCGCAGGCGCCGCCGGGGTGGACGGGGTCGCTCGGACCGATTGAGCTTGCGCAGGAAGGGGGATGCCGGCGTGTACCGGAGCGTAGGGTGCCCGTTCGCGGGCGCCAGCGGTGAAGGCTTCCAAGTGTCGCGGCGGCGCTCTCGCAGGCAGAAGTATGGGCTGAGACCGCGGCCAGGCAGAACGCGCGCGGATATGGAGCCGCGTTTTGTGGCGCTGAGCCACCCGACAGGAGCAGATATATGAACCCTCTCGACCGCCACGCTTTCGGTGCGCCAGGCATTGCACCGACTTGGTCATCGAGCGACAAGGACTTCGTGACCGCAGCGCTCGACGGCTCTCGCCTCTGGGCAACGATCGGTCATGGCGTCGTCAATGAAGTCTATTGGCCCTCGACGGGCCAGCCGCAGATCCGCGATCTTACTTTCTATCTTGTCGGCAAGGAGCGCTGGATCGATTTGAAGCGGGAACGGCGCTATCGGCTGGTCACGCCGGGTCCGGCTCTGCCGGTGGTCAATATCGTGCATCATGGCGAGGACTACCAGTTGGCGCTCGAGGTGCTACCGGATCCGCTGCGTGACGTGCTGCTCGTGCGCTATTCGCTCCTGGGCGAGTACCGCCTCGTCTTCATTCTCGCACCACACCTTGGAAGCACCGGTCGCGACAACAGCGCTTGGATCGAGAATGGTGTGGCGCACGCACGCGGCGGGGGCTTCTCCGCTTGTCTGGCGACGGACAGTCCCGTCGAGCACTTCAGCTGCGGCTTCGTCGGCGCTTCGGATGGCTGGCAGGACTTGAGCCGCCACGGGCAGCTGACCTATGAATTCCAATCCGCAGCGGCCGGCACCGTGGCGGTCACCGGTCAGACAAGCCGCCATCACGGTGTCCTCGCGCTCGGTTTTGCGTACAGCCCTTCGGGAGCGTATATGCGCGCGCGGACCGCACTGGCGGCGGAGTTCGACGCCATCAAGAGCGCCTTTATCGAGTCTTGGAGCGCCTGGGGCGTGAGTCTCAGCCTGCCGCGCCCCGACGATACCCTCGGCGATGCGGCCGAGCTTTCCGCGGCCGTACTGAAAATTCATGAAGATCGCAGCTATCCAGGGGCGGTGGTGGCGAGCCTCTCGGTTCCCTGGGGAAACCACACCGACTCGCTCGGGGGCTATCACCTGGTATGGCCGCGCGATGCCTCCCTCACGGCCTTCGCGCTCGTTGCAGCCAATCAACGGCTCGATGCCCGGCACGTCCTCGCGCACCTGATTGCCGCGCAAAGGCCGGACGGGCATTGGCCGCAGAACTACTTCCCGAGCGGTGAGCCCTATTGGGACGGGATCCAGCTCGATGAGGCGGCGCTGCCGGTACTCCTTGCCGCCAAGCTCGCAGAAGTGCGCGAGCCGGAACTTCCCGGCACGCAGCCGATGGTGCGTGCCGCCATCGGCTTCATCGCACGAAGCGGCCCATCGAGCCCGCAGGACCGCTGG
>JAJXWE010000312.1 GCA_021781775.1 Pseudomonadota bacterium
CGCTCATCGACGTGCTCTCCCCGTGCGTGACGTTCAATGACCACGAGGGCTCCACCAAGAGCTACGCCTACACGCGCGAGCACTACGAGCCGGCGGTGCAGGCCGATTACGTGCCCCGCGAGGCGCCGATCGTGGTCGATTACGCGGCCGGGGAGGCGCGCGAGGTCACGATGCACGACGGCAGCCGCATCGTGCTGCGCAAAACCGGCGCTGATTACGATCCGACCGACCGGGCGGCTGCGACCGCGGCGGTGCAGACCCGGATGAACTCGGGCGAATACCTCACGGGCCTGATCTACCTCGACCCCAGTCAGGCCCGCGCGGAATTCCACCAGGTGAATGGAACGCCGGATGAACCCCTGAACGCCTTGCCGTACGAGCAGCTCTCGCCGGGGGCGAACGGGCTGCACAAGGTCCTGGCCCGCTACCGCTGAGCGGGCGGGCGGGCGCTTGTGCCGTGCCCGGGCACTCGGTTATTCTAGGCATGGGTCTGTGACCATTCCCTTTCCTGCCGCCTGCTGGTCGCTCGGTTATCGAGCCGGCCTACGGAGAAAAGCCGAATCGTTCCCGACCAGGTGGCAGTGACCCTGCCGGTAGTTGTTCGGAAACCCTCTCGTCCGCAAAACGCAAAAAGAGCGCGCGGGGGCGGTGCATTCCGTTTGTGGAGTTTGATTGCATGACGAAGATCTACGTCGGAAACCTTCCGTTTTCGGCCACTGAGAGTGAAGTCCGCGAGCTGTTCGCACAGCACGGGACCGTCGAGTCCGTCAGCCTGATCTCCGACCGGGAAACCGGCCGGCCGCGTGGCTTCGGATTCGTGGAAATGTCGCGTGCGGACGCCCCGCGCGCGATCCAGAACCTCAACGGTAAGGACCTCGGCGGACGTCCGCTGCGGGTCAATGAGGCTCAGGAGCGCAGTGCGGGTGGCGGACGCGGCGGCGCGCCGCGCCGCTGGTAAGCATCCCCACGGGATAGGCAGCCGGGCCCGGGTCCCCCCGGGACCGGCCGTCTTCATTTTCTTTTTTCGGGCGCTTCTGCGGGGCGCTCTGCTACACTTCGCGCCCCGCTTTTTCACCGTCTGAGGAGACGATTCGATGGGCAAGGGCGACATGAGAACCCGCCGCGGCAAGATTTACCGGGGCTCCTTCGGCAAGACGCGCGCGAAGGCTCCCGGCGCGAAGAAATCCAAGCGCACCACACGCAAGTAATCGGCACAGTCCCGACGTTCACGCGGCCCGGGTCGCGGCTCGCCGCCCGGAATGGCTGCTCCATGACAACTGTTGCTTCGCATTTCAATTGGCGCCCCCATCCCTGGCACGGGCTGGACCCCGGTCCGGACTGCCCGGAAGTGGTAACTGCCTACATCGAGATCACTCCGTTCGACCTGATCAAATACGAGGTCGACAAGGAGACTGGCTATCTGCGGGTGGACCGCCCGCAGCGCACCTCCTCACAGCCGCCGGCGCTCTACGGGTTCATTCCGCAGACCTATTGCGGCGATCGCGTCCGGCGCCTGGCGCCGGGGTGCGAGCGCGGTGACGGTGATCCGCTGGACATTTGCGTGATCAGCGAGCGACCGATCACGCATTCGGAAATCCTGTTGCGTGCCCGGATCCTCGGCGGGCTGAAAATCATCGATCGTGGCGAGGCGGATGACAAGATCGTCGGTGTCCTGGAGGGTGATTACGTCTGGGGCAATGCGCGCGAGCTGACCGACCTGCCCGCCACGCTCATCGAGCGCCTGGAGCACTATTTCGCCACCTACAAGCTTGTGCCGGGCGAGCCGCCGGGACTGAAGATCATCGGCCGATATGGCCACGCGGCAGCTGCCGAGGTGATCCGGGCGGCCATCGACGACTACCGCGAGATTTACGGCGCGCCGGCGGGCTGAGCGGCGACCCGCGCCCATCGGGACGCCAGGGGCATACGGCTAACCGGTTCGCCACGCCGGGGTGACCGTCCACTCTTGCAGCTCTTCCAGCCGCGCTTTTCGGCCACAGCGCGAGGGTTGCGTCGTAGCTTGCAACAGAGCGGCCGAGCTCTCCCGGGCGTTGACAGACGAGTCCGCGGCTGCCGAGAAACGGCGCCGAGCGGGCCACGTGCGCGGCCGTGCAGCCGCAATCCCTCGCTGCCCGAAGTTCACACCTCGCAATCCCTGCAGTGCGGCCCGCTCAGGTTCCCTTCGGCTCGATCCACAGCGCGCGCGCGCTGGCGCAGAGTGCACCATCCTCCCCGAACACCGCTGTGCCGGCGCCGTGCTTGCGGCCGTCGGACTGCAGCGGCCAGCCGACCACCGTGCACCGCTCACCGATGCGGACCCGGCGGTTGACGTGGGCCGTGAGTTCCCCGAGCAGCATCATTCGGTTGTCCAAATTGACGGCGTAGAACCCCGGGCAGTCGAGCGCGGCCGACATGAACTCGGGCCGAACCTTGTCGTCGCCCTGGTCGAGCGAGGGATCCGGCACCCAGGGTGCGGCCACCAGGCCGCGCTCGGGCAGCCGACCGGCGAAGATACGCATCCCATCTCCCCGCGGCCGCTCCGTGCCGCAGACGAAGCAGCCGGGGAAGCGGTGGTGATGGAACCCCGCGTAGCGCCGCGATGCTTCCACGGCCTCGAAGTATGCCGGTGCCGGCGGCGAGGCGAGGCTCAACGGCGCGGGCCGGGCGGTGCCGATCGAGTCCTCGCCGTGCGTGACTGCCAGCGTCCCGTCCGGCAGCGTGCCCAGCTCGAGCGGCGTGTCGAGCGGCGGCGGGCGCAGGAGACGCACGGTCACGGTCTGCGCAACCTCGGCGGCGATGCGACCGGCGAAATATCCGCCGTTGGCCGAATCCGCCGGTCCCCGAAAACGCCTGGCAATGGTGAGGGTCGACATGATGCTCAGCGCCTCGCGCACGATACCACCATCGCGGCCGGGGGCGCAGCGCTAGGCGTCGCCGCGCAGTCTGCGCAGCCACTCGGCGGGATCTTCTCCCCTTTCGAGCACCTCGACCAGCGCTGAACCGATTACCACGCCGTCGACGTGTCCGCGCAGACGATCCAGCTGCTCGCGCCCGCGGATGCCAAAGCCGGCGCAAACCGGTACCCGCGCCTGGCGCCGTACCCGATCGAGATAGTCGGTGACTTCGGCCGGCACACTGACGTTGCGTCCGGTGGTGCCGGTAGCCGTGACCGCGTAGATGAAGCCGTGAGAGCGTGCGCAGATGCGCTGGAGACGCTCCTGGGGGGTCACCGGCGTGACCATCTGGACCAGCGCCAGGCCTTGACCGGCGAGTGCCTCGTGCAGCGTCTCGCCCTCATCGAAGGGCAGATCGGGCACGATCAACCCGGCGACTGCGGCGCGCTCGGCCGCCGCGGCCAGTGCATCGACACCGTAGGCGAGCAGCGGGTTGAGGTAGCTCATCAGCAGCAGGGGCGTTTCGAGCCGCGGCTGCAACGACTCGAGCGTCTGCAGGATCCACCGCAGGCTCACGCCTTGTTCGAGCGCGATCTGGCTGGAGCGCTGAATCGTCACCCCGTCGGCCATCGGGTCGGTGAACGGCACGCCGATCTCGACGACGTCGGCCGCCGCGGCGATGCGGCGCAAATCGGT
>JAJXWE010000313.1 GCA_021781775.1 Pseudomonadota bacterium
GGGTGCGAGTGACCACTCGCCCTGTTGATTCATCAGGAACGCGATGTTCTTGACGTGATCGTCCTGGTTGCGCGCCACGATGTTGAAGGTCATCCGCCGGTATTGCTGCTCGAGCGCGGCCATCGGGAGCCCGAGTCGCTTGATGACCTCGAAGCATTGCTCGTAGGAGTGCGTGCCGGCGGCATTGAAGTCCAAGTGCGCGAGCGCGGCGAGCGACTGCATGTGAATCTTGCGGCCGTCGTCCGTCCGGTCGAAACGGCGTGTCATGAAATGCCGCCGTCCGCCTTCCTCGAGCAGCCGGCACTCGCTCATCGCGATGCCGGCGGCCCGCGCCATGAGCGAGTAGGCGTACTCGATGACCGTGTAGCCCTGCGGGTCCTCCAACTCCTTGTCGCGGTTGCCGCTGACGCCGTCGAACTTCAGCAGCCAGTAGCCGAAGCCCGCCGGGGCCGTCACCTGGCCGGAGCGGACTTCCTGGGTCTTGGGGTTCCAGGCGATGATGGCCTTGGCCCGCGCCCCGCCGGCGGAGGTGCCGACGCGCAGGATGTCCTCAAGGGCGCCGTGTCGGTGCTCGGGCGCAAAGGAGCCGTGCACCGCGTTGCGGCGCAGGAGAACGTCCGAGGCCAGCGCCACGAGCGCATCGACCTGCAGAGGTGCGGATAGTCGCGGCCGTGGGCCGGTGGCCGGGGCGAACTCGAGGGCGCCCATGCCGCGCGCGCCGATGTAGCAGAGCCGCTCGACGGGATTGAAGCTCTCGGGCGTGCGGCCCTGGGTGGCGAGCCAGGCGTCGATGAGCGCATTGCCGAAGCGGTCGGGCAGCGAGTCGGCCAGTAGTCCCGGCAGTCCGTGGAAGGAGGCGGGCGGCAGGGCGGGGAAGGTGTAGATGCGTGAGGACAGCGGCATGACCAGCGGCGCCACCTCGATGCCGCTGCGCGCGAATTCAGGGTCGTACTGGAAGGCGGCGGCGGTGGCCTCGTCCAGGGACACCGCCGCGATCTGTCGACCCCAGAGTCTCACTTCGGCGATCGTAGGCATGGCTCACGACCGGCGTTTCGGGCCGCCAGCGCCGCCGGTCGCCGGCGCGCCTTGCGGGGCGGGCTCTGCCCAGCGCCAAGGCCGCGCCGGTGTGCCTTCCGCGACCGGACGGCTGCGGTCAGGGAGTGCGCCGCGGCGCGCGTGTGAGACCCGTTGCCGTTGCTTGCCGCGCAGCTTGAGCTGCTCGATCGGGCTCGCCGGCAGCTCGGGGAGGAGTCTCTCGAATCCCTCCATCGCGTGCAGGGATCTGAGGATGCGGATGAGGGTGAGGAGCTCGGCACCCCGTCCGGCTTCGATGCGCTCCACGGTGCGCTTGCCAATGCCGGCCCGCTCGGCGAGCTCAGCCTGTGTCAGGCCAGCCTCGATGCGGTGGCGCGCGATCCGCTCGCCGAGAATCTGGGCGATCGCCGCGTCGGTCAGTTCGGAAGAGATGCGCATGATTCGGCGTTAATGGCGAGTAGAGTGACTGTAGTGATCAAAATCGCCGCATACGACGAATTATAGCAAATATTTAGTCGTCGTCAATTCGTCGTATAAGACGAATACTAGTTAATTAGGAGAATTAATCGTCAGTTATGACGAATAATAGTGGCAGGAAAATTGACCCCGTCACCCTTCGACCCAGCAGGATGGACTGCACCCGGTCAGTCGCGTTGGCCTTCCGAGCCGCCTTGCAGCGGGATCCCTGCGCGGCCCGCCCGTCGCTGAGCGGTGTGAGTTTTGCGCAGACAACCCGCTCGGTTTGACGTGCGCCCGGCGGCGCGGGCTGGGGCGCTCCGCCACTCGGAGTCATTTTCTGCCGAGGCGGTCAACCGCGCTCGAAGCATGCCGGCCAAAACGGGGCGAATTTCACGGTTTTTCAATGTGCTGAGTGCGGTTCCGCAAGGCTGGCGCTACTGTCAAATCCGTACCTCGCTCTAGGGTAGGCCCTCGGAAAACCAATAACGCCATGCAGACTGGGTCGCTCTTGCTCTGGCCGGTGCCACGCGGTGGTGCTCGGGCCTTGCCATTGGCCGTGCTCGGGCAAGCACGCGGCTGACTGCTGCCCCCATGTCCGCGCCCGAAGCCAAACTTCCGCCGAGCGAGTCGACGTCCTCGACGGCTTCGACCACGATCGTGCGCGCCGAGCTCGGCCTCGGCGCCGAGGAGGGACTGCACCGCCAGGTGCTCGACCTGGTGAAGGAAGCGCGGCTGCGTAGTGGCACGACGCTGCCGGACATCGGGGTGCTGCTGAAGCTGGTGAGCCAGCAGTTCCAGGCCATGGATGCCGAGCGGCGCGGCATCGTGCAGTCGATGCGCCTGATGGCCGACGAGGCGGCGGAACTCGCCTACCGGGCGCATGAGTCGGAGCTCACCGAGCGCGTGGCGCGCGCCGAGCGCGAGGTGTTCGAGCAGCTCACCGCCAACGTGCCGCTCGCCGAGGCGCTCTCCTCGGTCACGCATTTCATCGAGTCCGTCGGGGTGGGCACCGTGGGTGCGATTTCGGTGCTCGCCGACGACGGACGCTCGTTTGCCTACCTGGTGGCACCGCGCATGCCCGCGGTGCTGCGCGCGCCGCTCGAGCACTGTGCCATCGACATCCGCAACGGCTCGTGCGCCGCGGCCGTGTGCCTCGGCCGCCAGGTGCTGGTGGCGGATGTCAGCAAGGACCCGTTCTGGGAGTGTCACCGTGCGGCCATCGTCGCGGCCGGTCTGAACGCGGCCTGGTCGACGCCGATCAAGGCCACCGACGAGCGCGTGCTGGGCTCGCTCGGGGTGTTTCACACCACGGCGGGACTGCCGGGCCAGCGGGAGCTGCGCATCATCGAGCACGCTGCGCAGATCGCCGGTATCGCGATCGCGCGGCGCTTCGCCGAGGAGGCGCTGCGCGAGAGCGAGGCAAAGTACCGCGGATTGTTCGAGAGCATCGTGGAGGGGGTCTACCAGAGCGGCTGCGACGGGCGGCTGAAGTCGGTGAACCCGGCGTTCGTCGCCATGCTCGGATTCGACAGCGCCGAGCAGCTCTATGCCATGCGCGACGTCTCGGCGCTCTACTGGAATCCCGCGGATCGCGCTGAGTTCATCCGCCAGGTCGAATCCCAGGGCGCGATCCGCAATGCCGAGTTCACGCTGCGTCGGCGCGACGGGCAGCCGGTGGTGGTGTTCGAGAATGCCCGCGCGGTGCGCGATGCGCTCGGCCGGATCGTGAGCTACGAGGGCGCCATCACCGACATCACCGAGCGCAAGCGCGCCGAGCAGCAGGTGTTCGCCGAGAAGGAGCGCGCCCAGGTCACGCTGCAGTCGATCGGGGATGCGGTGATCAGCACCGATGCCGACGGGCGGATCGAGTACATCAATCCGGTGGCCGAGAACCTCACCGCCTGGCAGCTCGCGGAGGCCCGCGGCCGCCCGATCGGGGAGGTGCTGACGCTGATCGATGAGATCTCGCGCGAGCCGATTGCCAACCCGCTGCTCGCGGTGCTCGGCAAGGCCCGTCGCGATGCCGCCACCGAGCATGCGGTGCTGGTCACGCGCGCTGGGCACGAGGTGGCCATTCAGGAG
>JAJXWE010000314.1 GCA_021781775.1 Pseudomonadota bacterium
GTGCAACTGTTCGAAGGTGTCCTGGGACACCTCCCGTGCGAGATCCACGCGCCCGAGCATCTGGGTCAGATAGGCAAGCAGCTGGGCCTCGTGCGCCCGGCAGAGTTGCTCGAAGAATGCATCCGCCGTCCCCGTGGGGGGAAAGCGCCTGATCTCGCCCACCGACCTGTCCATTCCCTCTTTCCTACCCCTTAAGATGCACCGGGAGGACTCTCCCCCCCAGCGGCGCCAGGATATTTCGTCGACGGTAGTTTTTATTGAACATAATATGTCCCGGCGCATCTGCGCCGGCTCGCGATCGCGACTGCCGTCACCGCGGCCGCCCGTCGTTACCAGCGCTGCGTGAGTCCCAGGCTCATCACCCGCCCGAGCGCCTGCACGTTGCTGATGTCGTAGCCGAACTGGCTGTCGACGAATGGCGGGGCGTGATTGAACACATTCACCACGTTCAGCGACAGCAACGTGCGCCCGAAGCGGGTCGCCCGCAGGCGGTACCGGATGGACGCATCGAGCGTGGTCCAGGCGCAGACCACCGGCACGAGCGTGCTGGCGGGATTACGGTACGCGCCGGTGTAATTAACGATGAGGGCACCACCCCACCCCGGCGCACCGCGCCCGTGGCGGCTCCAGCCGAGCGTGCCGCGCAGGCGGACCGACAGGGGATTGCCGACGGTATCGAGAATCTCCGTCGCCGGTACATTCGGGGTCACCGACTGATCAAAGTTGAGTACATCGGTGCCGATCAGATCGGCCTGGAAATGCCCCCACGCGCTCAAGAACCGCTCGCGCGCCTCGATGTCGATTCCTCGGGTTTGGGTGGCCGCGAGATTCGCCAGACGCAGATCCACGATGGCCGCCGGATGACTCGCCAGGCATGTCGCGACTGGCCCGATGAACTGTGGACTGGTGCAGATCGCGGCGATCTGCGCCGCGCTCGGATTACGCTCGATGACCGGTGCCCACTCCGCGGCGTGCTGCAAGATTCCCAGCGGGTCGCCACTCGCGGGTTGCTCGATCCGATTCCAGTAATCAATCGAATAGTAAGTGACCGAGAGTTGCGCGCCGCGCCAGGGCGACAGGTCGAACCCGCCCGTCCACGTCCGGGCGGTCTCCTCACGCAGATTCGGGTTCGAGCCCTGCTCGGCCAACACCAGCGAGCGCCCGCTCGGGGACTGCGGGTCGGCCAGCACCGTCATGCCGGACACATTCTGCGCGGTGTCGTAGAGGTCATCGAGCTTCGGGGCGCGGTAGGAGCGGCCCCAGTTGGCGCGCAGCTTCAGCCACGGCGCTGCGATCCACTCAAGCCGCGCCATCGGATTGAAAGTGCCGCCGAAATCGCTGTAGTGGTCGTACCGGCCGGCCAAATCGAGCGCGACGCGCGCCGCTCCTCCTGCCTTTGTGGCCGGACCGACCAACGGGACATGCAGCTGGGAATACACCGACTCGACGCGCCGGCTGTAGTGCACCGCCTGCAACGGGACCTGCGGGTTCTGCAGATCCGGCATGGTTAGATTCAGCACCTCCACGCGCCGCTCCACGCCCACGGCGAGCCGGGCCTCTCCCGCCGGCAGTCGAGCCACCGGCCCATCCGCCACCAGATCGCTCGACTCGATGCCCGATGCCGAACGCCGCGGATACGTCTGGCTCACCGCCTGCGCCGCCGCGACGTTGGCCACCGTACCGGCGGCGAACGGATTGAACGCCGACGCCGCATTGGCATCGGCAAGCGCGGAGGCGAGCGCCGTCGGGCTGACGACCCCGTACTCGTCGGCCCAGAGAGACTGCCTGCCGTCCGATTCGCTCACCGTCATCTGCCAATGCCGGCCGAGGCGAATCGTCGCGCCGGCCGTGCCGTCGTACACGCGGGAGTTGCTCGAAAACCGCGTCGGCCCGAGCAGATCGCCGAAGTTGTAGGCGACGAGCGTGTACGGCTCCGTCGGATACGGATTGATGTAGAACGGATTGCTCGGCGGCACCGCGAGCAGCGCGCTGTCAGACAGTGCCGCGAGGGTCGTATCGCGCGCGGCGTAGCGACCCTGGGCGAACAGCTCGACGCGCGAACCGATCCGCTGGCTCACCGACCCGTAGAGCTCGTGCGCCATGCGATCGGGAAAGATTTGTGCGCCGCGGAACGGATTCTGCAGATTGATCGTCGTGCTCAAGGCGGCCGTGGTGAGCGGTCCGTTGGTGTGCGCCGGGATCCCGTAGGCCGGCTGCAGGGTGAGTGGATTGAGGATGTTCCCCGGGCTGGAGAAGTAACTGTCGTAGTTCGCGCCGCCGTATGCGGTCTTGTTCGCATCCGCCGCGTAGGCCCGCGAGGCGGCCGCTAGCGGCGTCGCGTCCGAGTACTGGTAGTCGATCATCGCGTGCCCGCCACGCCAATGCGTGCCGAGCAATTGCGCGAACATCCATTCGGTCCGACCGTCGGGTGTGGTGCCATAGCGCGCCTCGGTCTGCGTGCCGGTGAAATCATCTCGCATGACGATATTGACGACACCGGCGACGGCATCGGCACCGTACAGGGCCGAAGCGCCGTTCGGCAGCACCTCGATCCGCCGGACCGCGCTCCAGGGAATCGTCGACACGTCGACGAAGTCGCCGGTCAGTCCACCGAGCGGCTGGCGGTGTCCATTGACCAGAACCAGCGTCGCGCCGACGCCGAGTCCACGCAGACTGATCCCGGCGCCGTATTGCACGTTGTTATCGACACCGAGATCCTCGCGCGGACCGATCAACGAGACCATCGGCAGCGCGTACAGCGCTTGCTCGATGTCCGGGTAGGCCGCCTGGCGGAGCTGTGCGCGCCGGACGTAGACCAGCGGGGCGATCGCCGAATGCACACCACGGATGAGACTGCCGGTGACCGTGATCGGCCGCAGTCCCTCGGCAGTCATATCCGCTAGCGGATGCGGCTGAGCAATCACGGCGCGCACCGCCGGCGGCAGCGGTGCCGGAATCTTCGCTGCCGGCCGGAGGATCACCGACCGGGCCGAATCAAATGAGAACGTCAGTCCCGTACCCGCGAGCATGCACTCCAGTGCCGTCGAGCTCGCCATGCGGCCCGCGACGGCGCGGGTCGTGAGCTTGAGCACCTGGGGCGTCGCGGCGTAGATCGCCTCGACCCCCGACTGGCGGTAGAACTCGAGGATCGCCTGCGGTAGCGGTTCGGCCGGCAGGTTGAATTGCGCCACCGGTCCCTCGGCCCACGTCCGACCTGCGAGGCACACGCAGATCAGTGCCATCCATGCCGTTGGGCGCGCTGCGCGCACACGTCCACACTCCAGAGCCCCCTGCCTGGCCACTTGCTTCGATTGATCCATAGTCCCTGTCGCCAGCGCGCGAGTGTGCCACAGGTCGCACAACCGTGACGAGCCCGCACGGTGCCAACCCAACCGCATGGTCTCGGTGCTCACGGGCCAACGGAACTGCGAGTACGAATGGGCGCAGCCGTAGATGACGCATGCCCAGCCGGTCAGGCGATTCGTCCCTGGCACATGCGCTCGGTCGCATGTTGCCGTGATTGTGGCACATCCGCACACAAATGCGGATCCGGATCGCTGACCGGTCCCC
>JAJXWE010000315.1 GCA_021781775.1 Pseudomonadota bacterium
GACCACGCCGCGGATGCGGAACTCCCACAGCGCGCGGTGCATGCGTGCGATGGCCTCCTGCGGCGTCGAGGCCCAGGAGGTCACCTTCACCAGCAGCGAGTCGTACGAGCGGGTGATGATGGCGCCGGTGTAGGCCGTGCCGGCATCGAGCCGGATGCCGAAGCCCGCCGGGCTGCGATAGGCGCTGATCTTGCCGTAGTCGGGGATGAAGTTGTTTTCCGGGTCCTCGGTCGTCACCCGGCACTGCAGCGCATGGGACTGGATGCGGATGTCCTGCTGAGCCGGCACGCCGCTCTCGGGAGTGCCGAGCCGCGCGCCCTCGGCGATGTGGATCTGTGCCTTGACCAGGTCGATGCCCGTGGCGCACTCGGTGACGGTGTGCTCGACCTGGATGCGGGGGTTGACCTCGATGAAGTAAAACTGGCCGGTGTCGGCGTCCTGCAGAAACTCCACGGTCCCGGCGTTGCGGTAGCGGGCCGCACGGCCGATGGCGAGCGCCGCGGCGCAGATCTCGGCGCGCTGCGCCGCGGTGAGAAACACCGCCGGGGCGCGCTCGACCACCTTCTGGTTGCGCCGCTGCACCGTGCAGTCGCGCTCGAACAGGTGCACCAGCGTGCCGTGCGCGTCGCCGAGGATCTGCACCTCCACGTGCCGCGCCCGGCGCACCAGCTTCTCGAGATACACCTCGTCGTTGCCGAAGGCCGCTTTCGCTTCCCGCCGGGCGGGGGGCAGCAGCTCCTGCAGCTGCTGATCGCTCTCGACGACGCGCATGCCGCGCCCGCCGCCGCCCCAGCTCGCCTTGAGCATCACCGGATAGCCGATCTGCGCGGCGAGCCGCAGGCACTCGGCCGGCTCCGCCGGCAGCGGCGTGCTCGCCGGCATCACGGCCACGCCGGCGCGCTCGGCGAGATTGCGCGCCGAGACCTTGTTGCCGAGCAGTCGCATCGTCTGCGGCTCCGGCCCGATGAATACGATGCCCGCCCGCTCGCAGCCGGCGGCGAAGTCGGGGTTCTCCGAGAGAAAGCCATAACCGGGATGTATCGCATCCACGCGCGCCTCGCGCGCGACGCGCAGGATGTCCTCGATGTCGAGATACGCCTCGATCGGTCCCTTGCCCTCGCCGACCAGGTACGCCTCGTCCGCCTTGGTGCGATGCAGGGAGAAGCGGTCCTCGCGTGAGTAGATGGCTACCGTGCGCAGTGCGAGCTCGGTGGCGGCGCGCATCACGCGAATGGCGATTTCGCCTCGATTGGCGACCAGAATGCTTCGAATCCTGTGTGGCATGAGCTCGTTCACCGGTAAAATCCATCCCGATCATAGCGACTGCGGACGTCGCGCGCGCGGAGTACTCGTTCTATATGTATGCCATCGCGATTCATGGCGGCGCCGGTGGGCTGCCGGCGCAGGGGCTGTCGGCCGCCAGGCAACAGCGCTACCGCGACGGGCTTGCCGCGGCCCTCGAGCAGGGGTACCAGCACCTTGCCCACGGGGCCTCGAGTCTCGAGGCGGTCACCGCGGCCGTGCGCGCCCTCGAAGATGACCCGCTGTTCAACGCCGGACACGGTGCGGCGCTCACGCGTGACGGCGGCGCGGAACTCGATGCGGCAGTGATGGACGGCAGCACGCTGCGCGCCGGAGCAGTGGCGGCGGTGCGGCACGTGAAACACCCGATCGAGCTGGCTCGGCGTGTCATGGAGAAGTCCCGACACGTCCTGCTGGTCGGCTCAGGCGCGGAGGAGTTCGCCCTCGAGGAGGGCGTGGAGCTTGTGCCGAACACGTACTTCCGGACCGCCGAGCGTCAGGCCGAGTTGGAACAGCTGCGCGACGGTGGCACCGTCTCGGAGCTGATACCCTCGCCGCAGGGCACCGTCGGGGCCGTGGCGCGCGACGCTGCGGGCAATCTCGCCGCGGCCACCTCCACCGGTGGTATGGCCAACAAGCGGCCAGGCCGGGTGGGGGATTCACCGATCATTGGCGCCGGCACGTATGCCAAGAACGGCGTATGCGCAGTGTCGGCTACCGGCCATGGCGAGTATTTCATGCGCCTGGTCGCCGGCCATCATGTCTGTGCGTTGGTCGAGTACCGCGGCGTAAGCTTGGCAGAGGCCGTGCGTGAAACGCTGCACGAGCGGCTGCGTGCGCTCGGCGGCGACGGCGGCATCATCGCGGTCGACACCGACGGGCGGATCAGCCTCGATTTCACGACTCAGGGGATGTTCCGAGCGGCCCGCGATTCGACCGGCATGCACCAGATCGCCATTTAATCGGGCTCTTCGTATCCACTGCTGCGCAGCGCGGTCGCGGCCTCGGCGGCCAGCAGCCGCACACCCTGCATCCGCGCCTGCAGATGCGCCGCACCGCCCTCGGCAGCGGCCTGCAGCAACTCGTCCCAGAACACCGGGGTGTTCAGCCAGCGCGGCCGCAGCCACATCCACAGGCGCGCGCCCATCTGGTGAGCGGCGAGAACGCTGTGCTCGGTGATCCACCGGACGCACAGCGGGTGCATGCCGAGCGCGAGGCGGGCATGGACCGGGTGGCGACGGGCCAGCGACCAGGCGTAGACGAATACCATCTCCGAGGCGGCGATGGCCTGTGACACGGTGAATACCGCCCCGTAGGTCTCGGGCGGCACGTCGTGGACTTGCGCAGGGTCGAGCCACTGCCAGCGGCGCGGATCGGACAGTCCGGCATCGAACAGCAGCACCGGGTGAGCGGCGGCGCGGCGGCGCGCGGCGGTGTCGAGCGCCAGCCAGTCCTGCGCGATCTTGAGCACGGCGGCGTGCGAACAGCCCACATGGGCCTGCTCGGCGAGCACCTGAAGACAAAAATGGTTCAGCTCCGGGAGGCTGTCGAGGACCGCCCGCTCCGGTGCGGCAACCCACTGGCCGGGCCCGCGGCGGGCCTCCCCTGCATGGTCGGACATCACGCGTCCTCCGAGCCGCTACTCTGCCGAGGCCGATGGTAGCGCCGTCGCCGCCAGGCGCCATCCCCGCATTTGCATCTTTTTTCGCACATTCGCGCGATTGTGCTTTGCGCGGATTGGTCGACAATGGCGTCCCGAGAGTCGCGGCACACTGTGGCCGGGAAGGGAGCGGTATGCGTGTCTGGGAAGATCGCTACGAAGGGGAGCTGGAGAATTTCAATCTGGCACTGCGGTTCGTGCGATACGAGGCGCGCACGCACACCATCCGCCAGTACACCGGACTGACCGATCACCGGATCCGCAAGCTGTGGCAGCGCTACTGTGGCGGCGCACATCGTCTGCCGCGTCATCGCGGCAAGTCCCCGCAGCAGGCCGGCTACTTCAGTCGCGGTGCGCGCGTGCGCACCGAGGCGTCTCTCCTGGCGGGCATCTATTGCGCCTGCGGTCTTGTCGGGGAGCGGCCGGGGACGAAGCAGGCGCCGCTGCGCCGGCACGCCGGGGCGCTGCTGTGCGACGTGTACGACTACTACGCCAAGGTGGTGCCGCAGCCGGCGATCTCCTTCGAGCATGCGCTGTTCCTGGTGCAGTGCCTGCGCTCGGGCGAGCAACTGGCGGTGCGCCGCTGCGCCAAGTGCCG
>JAJXWE010000316.1 GCA_021781775.1 Pseudomonadota bacterium
TCGCGCCCGACGAGTGAGACCAGTGGTTCACGCAGCTCACGCGGAATCGCCCCGTGCTTGAGGCGATCATCGGCCTGGCCGTCGGCGGGGTCATCATCCTGGTCCTGCTCTACGTTCGCTTGCGACGGGCGTTTCGCCAGGAGCGTCTGGCCCGCCACGACAGCTGGGACGAGATGATGGTCGGCCGGCTGCGCACGCAGGGCTATCACCCCTTCAACGCCTACCGGGTGGATTTTTTCCTCGGCTTGCCCAACCTCGAGGCCTGCCAGGCGGTGCGCAGCCAGCTCGAGCCGGAAGGCTTCGAGGTCGACGTGAAGCCGATTCAGGACCAGACCGATCTGCCCTACAGCCTGAACGCCTCAAAATCCATGCAGCTGCTCGTGCCGGACATCCAGGCGTTCAGCCGGCGCATGAGCGCGCTCGCCGCCGAATACCACGGGCGCTACGACCACTGGGCCGCCTAGCGTGCCCGCAGCGCGCATCGCCCGTCAGGCTTTCTTCTCGGTCTGACGCTTGACTGCTTCGGCCGCCGCGGCGATTGTGGCGGGATCGCCGAGATAGCGGCTGCGCAGCGGCTTCAGCTGTGCGTCGAGCTCGTAGAGCAGCGGCACGCCCGTCGGGATGTTCAGCTCGACGATGTCGCTTTCGGACATTCCATCGAGCATCTTTACCATGGCGCGCAGGCTGTTGCCGTGGGCGGCGACCAGCACGTTGCGCCCGGCACGCAGCTCCGGCGCGATGCGGCTGTGCCATTGCGGCAGCACGCGCTCGAGCGTGTCTTTCAGCGACTCCGCCGCGGGAATCTCACCGGCGGCGACACCGGCGTAGCGCGCATCGAAGCGCGGGTGGCGCGGATCCTCGCCGGCGAGCGGTGGCGGCGGCACATCATAGCTGCGGCGCCAGATTTTCACCTGCTCCTCCCCGTGGCGTGCCACGGTCTGGGCCTTGTCGAGCCCCTGCAGCGCGCCGTAATGCCGCTCGTTGAGGCGCCAGGAGCGTTCGACCGGAATCCACATGCGATCCATCTCGTCGAGCATGATCCACAACGTGCGGATCGCGCGCTTCAACACCGAGGTGAACGCCACATCGATCGTGATGTCCTCCTCGATCAGCTGGCGTCCGGCCTGGGCCGCCTCGGCCCGGCCCGTGGGAGTCAGATCGACGTCGGTCCAGCCGGTGAACAGGTTCTCCAGGTTCCAGAGGCTCTGTCCGTGGCGGACCAGAATCAGCTTTCCGGGCATGCGCGTACCTCAGGGTGCGTGGGCGGCCGCCAGCCGCCGGCGTGCGGTGCCGGTGCTCGAGCGCAGGCAGCGTGGAGTGGCAAGTATAGCCGAGCGCGCACCTTCGGCCGCTACTCGGCGAGCTTGCGCAGCGACTCCACTCCCACAGTGAGCGTGGCGAAATCCGCGGCGCCGGCCGCGCGCATCTCGGTGAGCGTGCGCTCCCAGTGCGCGAGCTTGCGGCCCTCGGCCTGCTGCCAGGCGTCGACCCGCTCGGCGGCGCCGCCCCGGCCCGGGCGAGCGAGCACGCGCTCGGCGAGCGCGCGATGGATGCGCATGGCCGCATCCCGCAGGCCCGTGCGGGCGGTAGCCTGCCACGGACCGTCGACCGAGAGCTGATTGATCTGCCCGCGCAGCCAGTCGAGCCCGGTCCGCGTGCCGACCTCGAAATACACGCGCGCCGCCTCGAGCACCGCAGCGCGATGGCCGGCTGCGATCTCGATGATGTCGAGCGACGCGTTGTGCGTCTCCAAGCTTGCGATGCGGCCGGCGATCGCTGCCGGCATTCCGGCCTCGACCAGTTGGGCGTGCGAGGTCTCGAAATGCTCGCGCCATGCCCCGCAGAGCACCTGCGGAACCTTCGCGCCGATCTCTTGCACGCCGGCGCGAAACTCCCGCACCGCGGCGTCCACCTTCAGCGCCGGCCGGCGCGCCAGCAACCAGTACGTGGTATGGCGCAACAGCCGGCTGGACTCGAACGTCGCGGCATACTGGATCTTCGCCGGGGCACGGTTGTCGAGCGCCTCGATGTCCTCCCACAGGTCGCGCATCTGGAAGATCTCGCGCGCCGCCGTGAAGGCGCGCGCGATCTGCGCCGGCTCGGCGCCGGTGTCCTCCTGGGCGCGCAGCACGAACGTCGGACCCATGCGGTTGATGAGGCTGTTCGTGGTTGCCGTGGCGATGATCTGCCGGCGTAGTCGGTGCCGCTCGATGGCGCGCGCGAAACGCGTGCGGACCGGTCCAGGGAAATAGCGCTCCAGTTCGTTCGAGAGGTACGGATCCTCCGGCACGTCCGAATCGAGCAGGTGATTGTTCAGCCAGATCTTGCTGTAGGACAGCAGGATCGACAGCTCCGGACGGGTGAGCCCGGCGCCGCTCTTGCGCCGCTCGCCGATTTCCTCGTCGCTCGGCAGGAACTCCAGCGCACGATTCAGTCCGCCCGAGCGCTCGAGCAGGCGGATCAGGTGCTGATACTCGCTGAGGCGCGCGCGTGCCTGCTGCTCGAGGGTGCTGATAGCCTCGCTCTGCAGGTAGTTATTGCGCAGCACGAGCGTGCAGACTTCCCCGGACATGCGCGCGAGCAGGCGGTTGCGCTCGGCGAGGGAGAGCTTGCCGGCGTGCACCAGCGGGTTCAGCAGGATCTTGAGGTTGACTTCCACGTCCGAGGTGTTCACCCCGGCAGAGTTGTCGATGAAATCAGTGTTGAGCCGTCCACCGGCGCGTGCGTACTCGATGCGGCCGCGCTGGGTGCAGCCGAGATTGCCACCTTCGCCGACGACCTTGGCGCGCAGCTCGGCGCCGTTGACCCGCAGCGCGTCGTTGGTCCGATCGCCGACCTCGGCGTTCGACTCACGGCTGGACTTGACGTAGGTGCCGATGCCGCCGTTCCAGAGCAGATCGACCGGCATCGTCAGAATCGCACGGATCACCTCGTTCGGCGTCGCGGTGGCGCTCTCGAGGCCGAGCAGGGCGCGGGCCTGTGCCGACAGGGGGATCGACTTGGCGCTGCGGGGGAAGATGCCGCCACCGGCCGAGATGCTCTTGTGGTCGTAGTCGTCCCAGCTCGAGCGCGGCAGCGCGAACAGCCGATGCCGCTCGGCGAAGCTCACCACGGCGTCCGGTTTCGGATCGAGGAAGATATGTCGGTGGTCGAACGCCGCCTGCAGCACTATGTGCCGCGAGAGCAGCATGCCGTTGCCGAAAACGTCGCCGGACATGTCACCGATGCCGGCAACCGTGAAGTCCTCTTTCTGGATGTCGACCCCGATTTCGCGGAAATGGCGCTTGACGCACTCCCATGCGCCCCGCGCGGTGATGGCGAGACCCTTGTGGTCGTAGCCGGCCGAGCCGCCCGAGGCGAATGCATCCCCGAGCCAGAAGCCGTACTCGGCAGCGATGCCGTTGGCGGTATCGGAGAAGGTGGCCGTGCCCTTGTCGGCGGCCACCACCAGGTAGGGGTCGTCGCCGTCGCGGCGGACCACCCGCGGCGGCGGCGCGATCTTGCCGGCCACGATGTTGTCCGTCAGATCGAGCAG
>JAJXWE010000317.1 GCA_021781775.1 Pseudomonadota bacterium
CGATAGGCGAGGGAACTCTGCGGGCTGATCAGTGCGGTGACCTGGCGCAACCCGAGCACCTTGGCGGCGGCCAGCCGGTGCCGCCCGTTCGGCGTCCACAGCTGCCCATCCTCCCCGCGCACGACGATCAGCGGATCGAGAAATGCGCCCGTTTCCCCGATCCGCTGCGCCAGGCGCTGCGTGTGGGTCGGGGACAGATCGCGCTGGAAAGGTGTCGGCTGCAGCGCCGCGAGCGGCACGGTGGCGAGCAGCAGCGGGCCGCCGTTCACGGGCTCGCGGTATGCGCCGATCGGTGCGCCGCCGGCTGCGCGTACCTGCGCGGCCAGCTCCGCCACTTCTGCGCTGTCGAGACCGAGGGCGGTCTGAGCGCTGGTCAGGCCACGGGCGGTCTTGCCTGGGGCGAGCGTGCCGCGAGCGCGCCGGATCGGACGGAGCGCGCCGCGCGCTGCCCGAGCGCCCGCCGGGGTCTTTTTTCGAGTGACCATGAGCCGATACGGTGCACCGCGCGGCCCGTTCCGTAAAGAGTGTTATGCGAGAATGTGCGGCCACTCCCCGAGCCGCCGTATGGACATCGCCCCCGCCCTCACCCGCAGCCTGCCGGCGCAACGTCTCGACGTCGACGGACGCACGCACATCGACGTGCGCGCGATCTGGGCGCTGGCCCTGCCGCTGATGGCCAACAGCGCCGTGCAGGTCGTGCTCAATCTCACCGACATGTGGTTCATCGGGCACATCTCGACCGATGCACTCGCAGCCGTCGGCGCAGTGCAGTGGCTGATCCTCGGGGTGCTGTTCGTGCTCGGCGGCTGCAGCATGGCAGTGCAGACGCTCGCGGCGCACGCCCACGGCGCCCGCCGGTTCCGGCGTGCCGCCCAGGCGACGTGGACGGCGCTGTGGGTGACACTGTTGATTGCGCCGGTGTGCATCGCGCTGGGTCTCGCCGGGCGGTGGATCCTGGCGCCGTTCGGCTTCGCGCCGCAGATCGAGCAGCTGGCCGAGCAATTCTGGCTGCCTCGCATCGGCGGGGCGTCGTTCGCGGTGGCGGCCTGGGCGATGATCGGCTTCTTCAACGGCATCGGGCGCACGCGCGTCAGCTTCATGGTGGCCGCCGCGGCGGCGCTTACCAACGGGCTGTTCAACGAGCTGTTCATCTTCCATTTCGGGTGGGGCGTGGCGGGGTCCGCCTGGGCGAGCAACGCGGCCCAGGCGGTAGGCTTCCTGCTCGGCTTCATCATCTTCCTGCGCGCGCCGATCCGTGCCGCCTTCAATTCGCATCTGACCTGGCGTCCGCTGTGGCGCAACGTGCGCCGGCAGCTGCGCCTCGGATTTCCCCTGGGGCTGATGCCGGCGGCGGACGTGCTCGGATTTTCCGTGTTCCAGATGATGCAGGTGCGTTACGGCACGGTGGCCGGGGCAGCGACGCAGATGGTCACGGTGCTGACTTCCATCGCCTACCTGCCCGGGGTCGGCATCGCCACCGCCGCCGCCACCCTGGTCGGCCAGTCGATCGGTGCGGGCGACCGGGCCTGGGCCCTGCGCCTCGGCTCGCGCGTCATCCTCCTCGCCGCGACGGTCATGGGCGGGATCGGCCTTGCGCTCGCGCTGGCCGGGCCCTGGCTGTTGCCGCTGTTCGCCGGCACCCAGAGTCACAGCGCCACGGCGACCATTCGTCTCGGCATCGCGCTGCTGTGGTTCGCAGCTGCCTATCAATTCTTCGACGGGCTCAATCTCGGCAGCAGCATGTGTCTGCGCGGCGCCGGGGACGTCCGGGTGCCGGTCGCGCTGGTCTTCCCGGTGTGCTGGCTGATCTTCCTGCCGCTTGCGCACGCCTTCACGTTCGCGCCGGGGCAGGGCTGGGTGCATTTTCTGCCCCAGTTCGGCTGGGGCGCCCGGGGCGGCTGGGCCGCCGTCATTCTCTATGTGGTGTTGCTCGGGAGCACGCTCTTTCTGCGCTGGCGCTCGCGTGCCTGGCAGCACATCCGCATCTAGTCGAATCCCCGCGCGACGCGCAGGCGCGCGCTACACGATCTTCGAGTAACGCGGTGCGGCCGCCGGCGAGCGCGCGGCCTGCAGGTAGCGGTCAAAACACATCGCGATCAACCGCAGCAGCAGCCGGCCGCGCTCGGTGGCTTCGATCCTCTGTCGGTCGAGCTCGACCAAGCCGTCGGCCTCGAGCGCGCGCAGCGCCGTGAGCGCCTCGGCGAAGTATTCCCTGAAGGAAATCCCGTGCCGCGACTCGATGGACGCGATCTCGAGCCGGCCCTGGCACATCAGGCGTTGAATGACGTCGGCCCGCAGTGCATCGTCGGCATCGAGCGCCAGCCCGCGCCACACCGCCAGTTGCCCGGCATCGATGGCAGTTTCCCAGCCGGGCAGGTCGCGGTGGTTCTGGCTGAAGCTCGCCCCGATGTGGCTGATGGCACTCACGCCGAGGCCGAGCAAGTCGCAATCGGCGTGAGTGGTGTAGCCCATGAAATTGCGCTGCAGCCCGCCGGCGGCGCGGGCCTGCGCCAGATCGTCCTGCGGCAGCGCGAAGTGATCCATGCCGATGTATTCGTAGCCCGCCGCGGTCAGCTGTTCGATGGCCAGCCGCAGCAGCGTGATGCGCGTCTCGGGATGTGGCAGGAACGTCGTATCGAGCTGGCGTTGCGGCTTGAACAGTTCCGGCAGATGGGCGTATCCGTATACGGCGAGACGGTCCGGTCGCGCGCCCACCACGGCGCGCAGCGTCCGCGCGAAGCCCTCCGGAGTCTGCAGCGGCAGGCCGTAGATCAGGTCGACGTTGATCGAGCGGAAGCCGCTGGCGCGGCACGCCTCAATGACGGCGAGGGTCTCCTCGATGCTCTGGATGCGGTTGACTGCGCGCTGTACCTGCGGATCGAAGTCCTGCACTCCGAGACTGGCGCGGTTGAATCCGAGTGCGGCGAGTGCGGCGATGTCGGCAGGGCGCACGAAGCGCGGATCGAGCTCGATGGAGAAATCCCGCTCGGGCCGTGTACTCAGCTGGAAGCGGCTCGCGAGCGCCTCGAGCAGCCGCGCGATCTGCGCCGGCGTAAAGAAATTAGGCGTGCCGCCGCCCAAGTGCACCTGCAGCACTTCGCGCTGCGGATCGAACAACGGCGCCACCGTCTCGACTTCCCTCAGCAGACGCTCGAGATACTGCTCCGCGCGCGCCACGTCACGCGTGATCACGCGGTTGCAGCCACAGTAGAAGCAGGGACTGGCGCAGAACGGCATGTGCGCGTAGATCGACAACGCTTGCCCGAGAGCATTGCTGCGCTCGATGTGTTCGCGCAGCTGCGCCGCGCCGAAGGAGGGGATGAACTGCGGCGCGGTCGGGTAGGAGGTATACCGCGGTCCAGGCCGGTCGTAGCGGCGCAGCAGCTCGGGATCGAAGGTCAGCGGGCTCGTCATGCCGTCCGTCCGTCGGCCGCTCCGGCGGCCCACCGCATCATGGCTCAAGGGCCCGGCTGCGGGCCATACGTAGAAGGGTCCTGCCGCCACGCTCACGCTTGCGAAAGGGATGT
>JAJXWE010000318.1 GCA_021781775.1 Pseudomonadota bacterium
TCATTCGCGCGCTCTCCGGGGACGGCTCGGTCTGCCGAGCCCTCGGCCGGCCCACACCTGTAGCAGATGCTGCTGCCGCGCAGGCGGCGCGCGCGATCCGCATTTTCCGCAGCATTCGAGGCGCGCCGCGGCGCGACCAGGGCAAGCCGACCAGCGATAGGGACAACTGCGGATTCGCGCTCCGCTCGGGCGCGTGTACGGTTATTGGCGCTGCAGGGACGACAATCCGGCGGTAGGTGTTGGGGTATGCCCGACGCGGTTCGACGGTAGAGGGTTGATCATGTCTCCGGCGCCACGTTTCATCCGATTCTTTGCGGAGATTTCCGCGGCCGACCTGCGCTTGGTGGGCGGAAAGACCGCCTCGCTCGGGGAGATGTACCAGGCGCTGCGGCCGCAGGGCGTATCGATACCCGACGGGTTCGCAATCACCACAGAGGCCTACCGCTACGTCCTCGAGCAGGCAAACGCGTGGCAGGCGCTGCGCCGCCTGCTCGCAGACCTGCGGGCCGACGACGCCGAGGATCTTGCCCGCCGCGCTCGCAAGGCACGAGACCTCGTGTACGGGGCCGGGCTGCCTGCCGATCTGCAGGCCGAGATCTTGGCCGCTTTTCAGCGCCTGAACTCCGATTGCGCGACGCCAATCAGCGTTGCTGTGCGCAGCTCCGCCACCGCTGAGGACCTGCCCACGATGAGCTTTGCCGGGCAGCAGGACTCGTTCCTCAACATCACGGGCGAGTCGGCCCTGCTCGAGGCCTGCCGGCGCTGCTTCGCAAGCCTGTTTACCGATCGCGCAATCCATTATCGCAGCGACAACGGCTTCGACCACTTCAAGGTCGCCCTGTCGATCGCCGTGCAAAAGATGGTGCGCGCCGACGAAGGCGCGAGCGGCGTGATGTTCACCCTCGATACCGAGAGCGGCTTTCGCGACGTCGTCCTGATCAGCGCCAGCTACGGTCTTGGCGAGAACATCGTCCAGGGCGCGCTCGAGCCGGATGAATTCGTAGTCTTCAAGCCGACCTTTCTCAGCGGGCGGCGGGCGGTCCTGCGGCGCTCGCTCGGCAGCAAGCAGATCAAGATGATCTACGCCGGTCCCGGCGAGCGCGAACCGACGCGCAACGTGACCACGTCAGCCCAGGAGCGCGAGCGCTACTGCCTGAGCGACGAGGAAGTGCTGGTGCTCGCCAACGTCGCCATCAAGATCGAGGGCCACTACAGTGCGCGTGCAGGCCGGGCGATGCCGATGGACATCGAGTGGGCCAAGGACGGTCTCGACGGACGCCTGTACGTCGTGCAGGCCCGCCCCGAAACCAGCGCCTCGCGTCGGCCCGCAGCGCTGCTCGAGGAGTATCGGCTTGGGACCACTGCGGAGCCGGTGGTAACCGGGCGCGCGGTCGGCGCGCGGATCGCACAGGGTCCGGTGCGACTGATCCGCAGCGCCGCGCAGATCGGCTCGTTTCGCACCGGGGAGGTGCTGGTCACCGACAACACGACGCCCGACTGGGAGCCGATCATGCACCGTGCCGCCGCCATCGTGACGAACCGCGGCGGTAGAACCTGTCATGCGGCGATCGTCGCGCGCGAGTTCGGCATTCCAGCAGTCGTGGGCACGGAGAATGCGACCGAGAAGCTCGCGGATGGCCAACAGGTGACGGTCTCCTGTGCCGAGGGTGAAACCGGTCGGGTGTACGCCGGCAAGATCCCCTTCGAGGTGCGCCGCACCGACCTGGCGACGCTGCCACGGCCGCACACCAAGATGATGCTGATTCTGGCCAACCCGGATATCGCATTCCAGATGAGCTTCCTGCCGAACGACGGCGTCGCGCTGGCACGCATGGAATTCATCATCACCGAACACATCAAGGCACACCCGATGGCGCTGCTGCACCCCGAGCGCATCGGTTCGGCGCTCGAGCGCCGCGCCCTCGAGCAGTTGACCCGCGGCTACGCACACCCGCGGGACTTCTTCGTGCAACGTCTGGCCGAAGGTCTCGGCACGATCGCCGCGGCGTTCTATCCCAAGCCAGTCATCGTGCGCATGTCCGACTTCAAGACCAACGAGTATGCGGGACTGCTCGGTGGGCGCTGGTTCGAGCCGAAGGAGGAGAACCCAATGCTCGGGTTCCGGGGCGCCGCCCGCTACACGCATCCGGCATATGCAGAAGGATTCGCTCTCGAATGTGCAGCGCTGAAGCATGCACGCGAGATCATGGGCCTGGTCAACCTCAAGCCGATGATTCCGTTCTGCCGACGCCTCGAGGAAGGCACTGCGGTCGTCGCCCGGATGCGCGAGCTCGGACTGGAGCGAGGGAAGGACGGACTCGAGATTTACGTGATGTGCGAGATACCGAATAACGTCCTGCTGATCGACGAATTCAGCCAGATATTCGACGGCTTTTCGATTGGCTCAAACGACCTGACGCAGCTGACGCTGGGCGTCGACCGAGACTCCGCGACTGTCGCCTTCGATTTCGACGAACGCGATCCCGGCGTGCGCAAGCTGCTGCGACTCGCGGTTGAGGGATGCCGGCGCAATGCGCGGCACTCCGGGATCTGCGGACAGGCCCCGTCGGACTACCCTGAAATCACCGCCGAGCTGGTCCACCTCGGCATCGATTCGATCGGACTCAATCCCGACGCGCTCATCCCGACGACGCTGCGCGTGCTCGAACTCGAACGGCAGTCCGCAGCCGAAGCTCGACAGTCGGCGGCATGAGTATGCTCGGCGTGCAATCGAACGCTCCCCCGGGAGGACTCTTCCATGAAAGTCGGTAGCATCTGCAGGCGTGAGGTGGTCACGGTCGCCCCGCACATCGATCTGGTTTCGGCCGCTCAAGTGATGCGCGAGAAGCACGTCGGGTTTCTGGTGGTCGTGGAACCGGAGCCGCAGACCATCTACGGCCGCCCGATCGGGGTCCTTACCGATCGCGATATCGTCGTTTCCGTGGTGGCGCGTGGCGCTGATGCGAAAGCACTCACGGTCGCGGATCTCATGAAGCGCTACCCGGCGATGGTCGATGAGGCGGACCCTCTCGAGCAGGCGCTGCATACCATGCGCCGCATGGGCGTGCGCCGCCTGCCGGTCGTGGGCGCGGCGGGCATGCTGTTCGGTGTCATCGCGCTGGATGATATGCTGGCGGTGCTGTGCGGCGAGGGCAGCGACGCCGTAAACACCTTGCGCAATGAGCAACGCAACGAGGCACGGCTGCGTTGAACAACCCAGCGGTGGTTCTGGACTGACATGCATCCGCGAGAATGTACGTTCCAGGTCTGCCCGCCGGGCCTGACGGGCCCGAGACCCACCGGAACGAGCGCTCGATGTCCCCGCAAGGCGGCCCGCCCGATCGACGGCAGTCCATCATGATGCGCCGGGTGGCCATACTGACCAGCGGGGGCGATGCGCCCGGCATGAACGCCGCGATCCGGGCGGCCGTGCGGACCGGCATCGCGCACGAGCTGGAGATGTTCGGCGTACGCCGCGGTTACAGCGGATTGATCGCCGGGGACTTCGTCGGTCTGGACGCGCG
>JAJXWE010000319.1 GCA_021781775.1 Pseudomonadota bacterium
GCCGGCTTCGTCGCCTCCGGGGTGAACGTGATGCTGATCGGGCCGCTGCCGACGCCCGGCATTGCGTACATGACGCGGCGCTTCGAGTGCGACTTCGGGGTGGTGATCAGCGCCTCGCACAACCCGTACGACGACAACGGCATCAAGTTCTTCGACGGCGAGGGCGGCAAGCTCTCCGATGAGCTCGAGGGGCGCATCGAGGCCGAGCTCGACAGCCCCGTGCTCACCCGCTCCTCACGCAGTCTCGGTCGCGCCATGCGCGTCGACCGCTCGCGCACCCACTATCAGGACTTCTGCGCCTCCACACTGCCCCCGGGCGTTGATCTGGCGGGCCTGAAGATCGTCATCGACTGCGCCAACGGGGCGGCCTACAAGGTCGGTCCGCGGATCCTGGCCGACCTCGGTGCGGAGATCGTGCCGATCGGCTGCTCGCCGAACGGGCGCAACATCAATGACGGCTGCGGCTCGCTGCATCCGGAGCTGCTGCAGCTCACCGTGCCCGGCGTGCGCGCCCACGTGGGCGTGGCGCTCGACGGGGACGGCGATCGGGTCGTGCTGGTCGATCACCTGGGGCGGATCGTCGATGGCGATCAGCTGCTGTACATCATCGCGCGAGCGCGCCAGGAGGCCGGCGAGCTCGCCGGGCCGGTGGTCGGCACGGTCATGAGCAATCTCGGACTCGAGGTGGCGCTGCGCGACCGCGGTATCGAATTTCGCCGTGCCGCGGTCGGGGACCGCTACGTGCTCGCCCAGCTGCGTGAGTGCGGCGGCTTGCTCGGGGGGGAGGCGTCAGGACATATTCTCTGCCTGGACAAGACCACCACCGGTGATGGGCTGGTCAGCGCCCTGCAGGTGCTGGCCGTCATGCGCGCCAGTGGCCGGACGCTGGCGGAGCTGGCTGCGCCCATGCGCAAGTTCCCGCAGGTGCTGCTGAATGTGCAGGTGGCCCAGCGCTTCGACCCCAGCGAGGTTCCTGAGGTGTGCGAGGCGGTGCGGCGCATCGAGCGGGACCTGGGCGGCGACGGCCGAATCGTGCTGCGCGCCTCGGGTACCGAGCCGGTCATCCGCGTGATGGTCGAGGGACGGGAGGAGAACCGGGCCCGTGCGGCGGCCGCCGAGCTCGCCGAGGTTGTGCGCCGCGCCGCCGGTTGAACGCTCGGCGCGTTGCACTGCGCGGGGCGCGTCGCTATGATCGCGCCCCCGTTCGAGGTCGGAAACCGCGGATGCGTCGCCCCATCGTTGCCGGAAACTGGAAGATGCACGGGACGCGTGCCGACAACGCGCGTCTGATCGAGGAGCTGCTCGGTGGGCACCCGGACCGTGCCGCGGCCGAATGCCTGGTGTTCCCGCCGTTCGTCTATCTGCAGGAAATCGGCCGGCTGGTGCGCGATACCCCGATCGGCCTGGGTGCGCAGAGCGTGTGCGCCGAGGCTCAGGGGGCGTTCACGGGGGAGGTCTCGGCCGGGATGCTCAAGGACGTCGGCTGCAGCCACGTGCTGGTCGGCCACTCGGAGCGGCGCTGGATCTATCACGAGGACGACCAGTTGGTGGCGCGCAAGTTCGCAGCCGCCCAGTCCAAGTCGCTGGTGCCGATCCTGTGCGTCGGCGAGCACCTGTGGGACCGCGAGAACGGCCGGACCGAGGAGGTGGTCTCCCGCCAGCTGGACGCCGTGATCGACCTGTGCGGGGTTGCGGCTCTGGAGTCCGGGATCATTGCCTATGAGCCGATGTGGGCGATCGGCACCGGGCGCACGGCGACGCCGGAGCAGGCGCAGGCGGTGCACGCGTTCATTCGCGAGCGGATAGGCGGGCGGGATGCTAAAATCGCGAAGGCGACCCGCGTGCTCTATGGCGGCAGCGTCAAGGCGAGCAATGCGGCCGAGCTGTTTGCACAGCCGGATGTCGATGGCGGCCTGATCGGCGGCGCGTCGCTCAATGCGGAGGAATTTCTCGCGATCCTGGCTGCGTGCGGATCGCGCTAAGCGGTTTCTAATTATGCTGCATGACGTACTTGTGATTATTCAGCTCATCGCCGGGGCGTGCATCGTCATCCTGGTGATGCTGCAGCACGGACAGGGCGCGGATGCGGGCGCAGGTTTCGGCGCGGGGGCATCGGGCACGGTGTTCGGTGCGCGCGGCGCCACGACGGCGCTCTCGCGCGCCACGGCCATCTTCGCGGCCATCTTCATGCTCAACAGCGTCGCGCTGACTTATCTCAGCACCCGCGCGCCGGAGCATCAGAAGACGATCCTGGATCTGGCGGGCCAGACCCAGGGGGCGAGCGCGAAGGCGCCCGCGCCGGCCGCGCCGCAGAGCACGGGCGCTGCCGCGAAGCCCTCGGGCCCGGGCGCTCCGACGCCGAGTCCGTGACGAGCGCGCAGCGCAGCACTGGTTGATCGATGTTGCCGACGTGGTGGAATTGGTAGACACACTAGCTTGAGGGGCTAGCGCCGCGAGGCGTGTCGGTTCGAATCCGACCGTCGGCACCAAATTGTTTTCGTGCGCTGCTACAATGCGCAGCCGCGGAGGGGAGGCTGCCGTGAGGGGCTTCCTTTTTTCCGTGGCTTTGCTCAGGCGATGGAAGCATGCTGAACAATTACCTGCCGATTCTGATATTTCTCGTCATCGCCACCGCGGTGGCACTGGTGCTCCTGACCCTCGGCACCGCCATCGGACGGTTCTTCGCGCGCGACCCGGCGGACCGGGACAAGCTCTCCGCCTACGAATGCGGCTTCGATGCCTTCGAAGACAGCCGCATGAAGTTCGACGTGCGCTACTACCTCGTCGCGATCCTGTTCATCGTTTTCGACCTCGAGATCGTTTTTCTCTTCCCCTGGGCCGTGGCGCTCGGGTCGATCGGGGTCGCGGGCCTGCTCGCGATGGTGGTGTTCCTTGGCATCCTCACCGTGGGTTTCATCTACGAGTGGAAGAAAGGGGCGCTCGAGTGGGACTGACGCAAGAGTCTGAGGGCTTCGCGCAGCGGGGCTTTCTCACCACCCAGGTCGACAATCTGCTCAACTGGGCGCGGACCGGCTCGCTCTGGCCGATGACCTTCGGTCTGGCCTGCTGCGCCGTCGAGATGATGCACGCCGGCGCCTCGCGCTACGATCTGGACCGCTTCGGCGTGGTGTTCCGGCCGAGCCCGCGCCAGTCCGACGTGATGATCGTCGCCGGCACGCTGGTGAACAAGATGGCCCCCGCGCTGCGCAAGGTGTACGACCAGATGGCCGAGCCCCGCTGGGTCATTTCAATGGGCTCATGCGCCAACGGCGGCGGCTACTACCACTATTCCTACGCGGTCGTGCGCGGCTGCGACCGCATCGTTCCCGTGGACGTATACGTGCCGGGGTGCCCGCCGACCGCTGAGGCGCTGGTGTACGGCATCATCCAGCTGCAGAAGAAGATTTCCCGCACCAGCACCATCGCGCGATAAACCGCACCACCATGGAACACTCCAACGCCCAGCCGGCCGGTACCGGCGCTGCCCTCGAAGCGCTCGCCCGGACCCTCGAGGA